>JBLHUT010000096.1:0-11415 GCA_047629975.1 Paracoccaceae bacterium | reverse complement strand
GTGCCGCGCGGGGCGACAGGACAGCAAAAAGGGGCCGGTTGTTCCCGGCCCCTCGTCTGCATCACAAACAGTGACGTGCTTTAGTTCATTTCGAAATACTTGAACTTGGCGGTATCATCGGGTGCCACAATCGTGCCGATCTTGCTCGACATGCCCCAGTTCAGAACCTGATGGTGGATCGGAATGTACAGTGCCTGTTCCTGCACGACGGTCCAGATCTCGTTGATCATCGCGTTACGCTTGGCAAGATCGGTTTCCGACGCGAGGCCTTCGATCTTTGCATCAAGGGCGGCATCGGCAAAGCGTGTGCCGTTCCAGCTGCCGTACTTTTCATCGCGCCCGTGCACGAGAAAGTTGAAGACATATTCGCTGTCATAGGTCGGAACACCCCAGCCGAGCATGTAAAAGTCGGTTTCAAGGGTGTTGATCAACGGGAAGTGCTGTGCCTTCGGCTTGGCATCCAATGACACATCCACACCGATCTGCGCCAGCATACCGACGGCAGCCTGACAAATTGCTTCATCGTTGATGTAGCGGTCGTTGGGGCAATCGAGCTGGATGGAGAAGCCGTCGGCATAGCCTGCTTCGGCCATCAATGCCTTTGCGCCTGCAACATCCGTCTTGGATGACGCGTCCATTTCGGCGTTCCAGCCGTTGACAAAGGGCGGCGCAATCATGCCCGCAGGCTCTGACTGGCCACGCATCACGACCTGCTTGATGGCATCGCGGTTGATCGCCATTGACATCGCACGACGTACTTTGACATCGGCAAGCGGGTTCGCCCCCTCGATGTTGTCGTTCTTCAGGTCGGCGTCACCCGAGTTCAGGCCAAAAAAGATCACCCGGTTTTGCGGCGCGGTGCGCACATCCAGCCCGTCGGTGTCCGAGACGCGCACAAGGTCCTGCACAGGCACGTCCTGAATAAAGTCGACCTCACCGGACAAAAGAGCCGCCACGCGGGTCGCGGCATTCTGGATCGGCGTATAGATGATTTCGGTCACCGCCAGAGGGAATTCGCCCACACCCCAGTAATCGGGGTTTGCGGTCAGAACAGTTTTGACGTCCGGCTCGCGGCTGACCAGCTTGTAGGGGCCGGTACCGTTGGCGTTTTTCGCCGCAAAGGTATTCTCGCCGCCTTCATAATCCTGCACCTTGGCCGCGCCGTTGGCCTCGGCCCATTCCTTGTCCATGATGAACAGGTTGGTCAGGTTGTTGGCCATAATCGGGTTGGGGCCATTGGTGACGATCTCGATTTTGTATTTCGAAGGCGCACGTACTTCTGTTACCGAAGCCAGCAGTTCCTTGTAGTCGCTGTCGGTCGTCATGGCCCGCTCCAGCGAGAATTTCACATCCGCACTGTCGAATTCGGCGCCGTCATGAAACGTCACGCCCTCGCGCAGATCAAACGCCCAGACATTGGGGTCCTCGGCCGAGGGGGCCCACGCGGTCGCAAGGGCAGGCACCATCGCGCCGGTCATGTCACGAATGATCAAAGGCTCCATGATCTGATGCGCCAGCGCGCTGGTGGGGCCTTCGTTCTGGGCATGTGGATCCAGTGTCAAAGCGTCGCCGGCACGCGCCCAGCGCAATGTTTCCGCCGAAGCCGGTAAGCTCACAGTGCTTAGCAGGATAAACGCAAGAGTGGTTGTGCGAGTCATTTAGGTCTCCCTTGGGTATTTGAAATCTCAGGCACATGAGGCCACTGCTTTTGCAGCATGGCAACCCGAACACAGAAATATGCTTTGTTTTTAGGAATAATTCAGGGAAAACATCGATCAATTGAACGAATTTTAAGCATTTCTCCGCGATGGCCTTGTCCTCGCGGCTTTGACCACCTTGGGGCCTGGTCACGGTATTCGTGTTTTCAGGGTTTGCCTGCCAGATGCTCGCCCAGCCGCAAGGCCAGTTGGACAATGGTCAATGTCGGATTGGCGTGGCCCCCGCTGGGAAAGACGGACGAGCCGGCAACATAAAGGTTATCGCACCCGAAAACGCGGCAGTTGGCGTCGACCACCCCGTGTTCCGGGCTGTCGGCCATACGGGTGCCGCCCATATGATGGATCCCGATATTGTCCTCGGGGAAGGGCTCTCCGTCTTCGAGCCAGCCTTGCAACCGGACGCGGCCAAAATCGTTGCGTGCCAGATATTTCCCAAAATGCAACGCAGTCTCGCGAACGGTCCGCTTGTCTGTTTCGGTCTTGCGCCAGTGAAGATCGACCCGCGCCATGCCAAAACCGTCCAGTTGGTCGGACAGGGCAACGTGGTTGTCGATAACGGGTTCTTGCTCCCAAACACCAATGAGTGCAAAGCCGCACACCAGATCCTTGTTCAACAACGACAGCGCCGTGCGGGCCAGATCGGGCGATACACAGGCAACGTTTGCGATCATCCGTTTGGTGGCACCGTAAGAGGCCTCTTTTATACGTAGCCCGCAGGAAAGGGTCTTGTTGGCGCGCATCGTCTGGATGGTCGGGGCGATGAAAACTTCTGTCGCATCCGGTGAATTCAGGTTTATCGGGAACTGGTCGGAAATAAGCGCCTCTCCGAGAAAGTAGTCCGGATGATCGATGTAATACTTCCCCAGCGCAGGTGATTTGACCAAAGCGCCGTTGGCCAGCCGGTCGCTCCATAAAAGATGCCGGTTGTTCTCTATTCCGCCGGTGGCCAGAACATACCGCTGGGCGCGCACGCGCACACCTGCCCCGACCAAATCGCCCCGTGTCGGCTTCACCATCAATCCGGTTACCGCATCGCCTTGTTTTTCGATCTGAAACAGGTTGGTATTCAAGGCGAGAAAAACATTGGGCGCGGCTGCTATCTGGTCAAAGTATTTTTCACCGAACCGCGTCGGAGCAGAAAAGGTAAAGTGGATTTCTTCAAGCCCGCTGTCCGGGATAGGGGTATCGGCGGCGGGCATATCGGCATCGATAATCTCAAGAGCAGGCTTCAGAAACGGGTCAAGGTCATTGCGTCCGATGGGCCATGCGCCAGCCCCGCCAAGCTTGCTTTCGAAGTCCCAGGCATCGAGTGGGCGACACCAGCCGGCCCAGTGATTTGATGTGCCACCAAAAAACCGGAGGCGGCTAACATCCAGATAATCATAGGAATCCCCGATCACCTCGCCGAGATAGGCATCTTGCGAGATATTGGTAAGTTCGCGGTCGCCGCCTTCGAGCAAAAGGACTCGTTTGCCGGTTTGGGCAATCCGTAAGGCGCAGGTTATGCCGGCTGGGCCGGTTCCAACCACGCACACATCAAAAACGTCCTCTTGCCCCAACGTTGTCACATCAACCAACATCAAACACTCTCCAGAGGTTGTGACCCAAGTCGTGTTGCATCAAGGTCTTCGTGGCGTAATATCCACCCACCGACCTTGTAAAGCCGCGGCTGTGACCCGCTTGCACTCCCGGAAAGGGGGGCGGCACATAAGGCCGACGAAGCGGCCAGTTGAAGACAGGCGCGGCGCGTCAGCTTAACCTGTTTGTGCCGGCTGCTTGAACGAATTTCAGGCTGCATCGCTCCAAATCTTTCGGTTTTGCGCAGGTCGGCGTCAATTTAGTATCGCCGGTTTTCCCGCTCGCAGACATTTTAAATTTGTTCGACAAGTCCAGATTTAGTAACATGCGGGGCGGTTAGCTTCAAGAGATTGCCGGGACGCAGATTGCCAAGCAGCACTTGGCGCACTTTTATAAGCGTCGCAATGATTTTTGTCACATTCAGCCTGTCAAAATGTAGGATGACACGCAAGTGTTTGAAAACAGGATTCCCGTACCTTAGGATAGCCGCCAGATAGCGTAACGTGTACGACCGGATAACGTAACCCGTACGAAAGGCCCACCTTATTTTGCGTGCAAGTCCCCGAATAGTATTTTTTGCCTATGCAAGTGCCATCACGCTGATGCCGGCGTTGATGTTGTTGTACACTTACGGGGCAGATGCGGCCTACACGCTGCTGACGGGCGATGCCTTTCTTTACCTCGGGATCGGCCTTTCGTCGACGGCGGATGTTTTCAGTTTCGACGGAGAGGCCGCGACGAACGGCTTTCACCCTGTTTGGCAATTTTACGTCTGGGGGTTGGCGCAACTGCTCGGAGATTTCCCGGTCGTCTTTATGAATGTTGTTGCATGGTCGTCCGTTTTGCTGGTCGAGGTCGGCGTGCTGCTTTTGGGCGTGGCCATCCACCGTGCTACAAATTCGTGGTGGCTTGGTTTGCTTGCGACACCGGGACTATATTTCGCGCTGATCGGGCAGGGATTTGGCAACCTCGCCGTGTGGGACTTCTTTACCGGTATGGAGGCGGGGCTTGTCTTTGCGATAACAGGGTGGATCGCCTACCTTGCTGCGGGATTAAGGCCGGATACCCGGCAACCGGGCACATGGATGTGGCTGGGGCTTGCGCTGGCTCTTTTGGTGATGACGCGGCTTGACGAGGTGTTCGTGCCGTTGTGCATCGGGCTTTTCTACCTTGTATGGAGCCCGCGTGACATTCTTCGCCGTATTCCTGTGGTTGCAATGCTGTGGGGCCCCACCGGGATCGCGCTTTTGCTCTACTGGAGTTATAATCTGAGCTACATGGGGTTTCTGATGCCGATCAGTGGCATGGTCAAAGGCGGGTTCGAACTGTTGTCCAACGGGTCTTTCACGGCAAGGGTCTTTTTCAGTCCGTTTGATGATATCCGCCACGTTTTGACAGGGCATGAAACGGTGCGCGAGGTGGTCAGGGCAAATGCCTTCCGGCCGGTGCAACTGCTGTTTCCGGCGCTGTTTGCCGCGGGCTTTGTCGTACTTGTCTGGCGGCGGTTTCGCGATGCCCCGTGGGCTGTGGTGGTGGTGGGCGGCTGTGCTGCGATTGTTATCAAGGCAGGTTACAACTTTATGGCTGTTAATTACTTCTCTCAGGCGAGTTGGTATTTTGCGTTTGCCAGCGGGTTTGTAAGTTTTGTCGGTGCGCTTGTTCTTGCCCCTGTGGCGCGCAGTGTTCGCAAGTCCCTGCCCGAGGTCGGCGTTGTTGTCGTCTGCGGTTTTCTGGCCTTCAGTTTGTTACACGCCGGCCGGGACTTCATTGAAAAGGCCGATTTTAACGGTGAACTCCTTACCCTTGTAAAGCGGGACTTCCTTGAGGAGGCAGAAGACATCGAGGCGGCTCTTTCAGTATGGGACCCTGATCCGAAAGTGCTTGAATTCGGCGACGGGTTTCTGAATTTTGCACTGTCGATCCCTGTGCGGCACGGATTTGTTTTTGCCGGTGATGCCGCAAGCCTGGACGGGCTTCAAAGGGAGCAACTGTTGCAGATGTCCTATGATGCGGGTTACCGTATTTTTGCGTCTTTCGAGTATCTTAGGTGGCCGGATGCAACATTGAACATGACATCGGACGATATCAGGTCCCGGCTCAAGCCTTCGTTTCTTGATCGTCGGGTCGAGGCAGAGCTGCATTTTTTCGACTTGTCAATTGTCCACATTTACGAGCCTCTTGGTACTGTCTTTATCGGGTTCACGCCGAAAAAGGCCGGCGTGGAGATTTCGAATTGAACCGCAGGCTGTCACTGCCCCGCTCTGTTGACCGGTTTGCACTTTACTGGCAGGCGGCGTTTTGGTGCGTCATCGTTTTTTCGACGCTCAAATCGCTCAAGTTGCCGATGCCCTATGCGGCGTCGCACTATTTTCTGACGTACGAGGAAGGCTTTGTGAAACGCGGTTTGACCGGTGCGTTTCTGGATGGGCTGGGCGTTGAGCCGACCTATGCGATGGTGACGGTCCTGGGGGCGGTTTTCTACGGTGCCTTGCTGATCGGTGTCGGGTGTATTTGTGCATCGTTTATCCGGAGCGGGTCGCTGGTGCTAAGTGCGGCGACGATTGTTTATGCGGCCAGTATCTCGGTGGTCTATCTGGCGGGGTCGCTTGGGTATTTGGATCATCTTCTGGTGGTTCTGGTGCTTGGTGTCATCTGGACGCAAACGGTGTGGGGGCGGGTCTGGAGTGGCCTCGTTTTGGGCAGCAGTGCGGTTTTGATACACGAGGGCAGTCTGTTGCTGGTGCTGCCTGTTTGTTATTTTGCGATCTTTGTTGCGGCGCGCCCGCGCGGAGAAGCTGTTGCCGTTTTAATGGCGGGGGCCGTTGCCACGGTTCATCTGGTCCTGACCTATCTGGTGGTGGTCTTTGGCGGATTGCCTGACGAGGGCGTTGCAAAATTGCGCGATAGCATGCAGGCCATCGCCGACTTCGATTTGACCTCTTTGTTGTTTGAGGTGATCAGCGAAAAAGGGGCCAGCAGCCTGAGTGCGCTGCGCACCGATATCGGGCTTATTGCTCACGTGGATTCAATTGTAATCGTTGCGCCTTCGCTTGTGGCTTTGTTGCTGCTGTTCTGGACAATCACCCGGATGGGTCGGATGGGAGGGCTGACGCTTGCTCTTGGGATACTTGCCGCGCTTGCGCCGATGACCTTGCGGTTTGTCGCCACGGACATTCAGCGATGGGATGCAATGTCGATTCTGATGGCGTTTCTGGTGGTTTTTGTGGCGTGGGGTGCTGCGGGTAAGCCGCTTCCCGAGCCGGCGGTGGAGCGGTGGATGGTCCCGCTGTTTGTGGTAGCTATCGCAATTTCGTCAGGTACAAAGACGTTCATGGTCTCGCATCAGGAGGTTGATCTGTATCCGTTCTTCGAGGCGCGCCAGAGTTTGCTCTATTATCTTGGGCAGCGGTGATTGTGCACCTTTAGCTGCGCCACCCCAGCAACGCTTTTTCAAGCCGCCCGATGACAAAGCTGACAATCACTCCGATGAGCGACAGGAGTGTGACGCCAGCGAACAACCTTTCGAGATCATAAAGAGACCCCGCTTCAAGGATATAAGCGCCGATGCCACGTTCCGCGCCCAGCATTTCGGCCGCGACAAGCAGGATGATCGCAATGGCAAGGCTGATCCGCAACCCTGACAAAATGCCGGGCATCGCTCCGGGAATTACAATTTTGCGCACGATAGACCACCACGGCACCCCGAAACTTTGGGCCATGCGAATGAGTGTCCTGTCCACATTATCGACAGCGCCGTAGGTCGCCACGACCGTGGGCGTAAATGTGCCGAACGCGATCAACGCGTATTTTGAGGCTTCATCAATGCCGAACCAGATCACAAAAAGCGGCAAAAGAGCAATTTTAGGGATCGGAAATATCGCAGCAACCAAGGGGACAAGCCCGGCGCGGACATAGGAAAATAACCCGATCGAGATACCCACCGCAATGCCTGCGCTCACGCCGAACATCGCCCCGACTGCCAGACGGGTAACTGACGGCACAAGGTGCTCCCACAACCGTCCGGTGCGATACAGTTCGCCAAATGTGGCCAGCACGTCAGAAGGTAATGGTAATGTCAGGTTTGAAATCCATCCCGCACGGGTGCCCCATTCCATCACCGCGATAATCAGAACGAACACAAGAGCCCCAACCCCGCGTTTGGCTGTCGGGGCAAACCCGCCACCTCGAAATTCAACGGGTTGTTTTTGCGGTGCCACGGGTTGTTTTTGCGGTGCCACGGATTGTTTTTGCGGTGATTGTCCGGTTTCAGTCATTCAAAAGCTCCTCGTCGGCGGCGCGGGCCTCTTCGCGCATCAGATGCCAAAGCTCCTTTTGATGGGCCTCGAGATCCGGGTCCGCAAGGCCACGTTCGGCAAGGGGTTTGTCAATGGCTACGATCTGTCTGATCCGTCCCGGCCGCCGTGACAAAACAACAATTTGATGTCCAAGCCGCACTGCCTCGGCCAGATTATGAGTGACGTAAATGGCCGTAAACGGCTGGCGAAGCCACAGATTTACCAGATCGTCCATCATCAGCTCACGGGTCTGACTGTCGAGCGCCGAAAGCGGTTCATCCATCAACATGACCGCAGGATTTACCGCAAGCGCGCGCGCGATGGCCACCCGTTGCTTCATGCCGCCCGACAGTTGACGCGGCAGGGCTTTGCGAAAACCGCTCAGGCGCGTGCGTGCCAGAACATCGGTTATGATCTCTTCGGTGCGCGCGCGGGTTAGATCACGATCTTCGAGAACAAGCCGCACGTTTCCCTCGACACTGCGCCAAGGCAGCAGCGCAAAGTCCTGAAACACGTAGGTCAGCGGGTTCAGGCACCCTTCAGGGGGCGCGCCCAGTTGCAGGATATCTCCGGCATCGGGTCGTTCAAGCCCACCGACAAGACGCAACAAGGTGGATTTCCCGCACCCCGAAGGCCCAACAACGCAGACAATCTGTCCACTGGGGATATGCAATGACACATCGCGCAGCACCTCTACCTCCCCGTAGGAATGGCAAATGCCGGAAAGGGAAAGGTCCATTCGGTGTCTCCGTCAGCAGCACGGGGGGCGTTTGCACCCCCCGTGCGCCTTGTTCAGGCATGTCAGTCAGATCGTTGCGACGAAGCTGCTGTCAACCACCGTGTCATAGGTCACGTCTGCATCGATCAGATCGCTGGATTTGAACCAATCCAGTTGGTCCTGAACCGAGGCGCGCGTCAATCCGGCATTCGGGTTCAAACGCATCGCCCCGTTGATGATAGACGGCGCAGCCCGTTCGATCGGACGGTCCGTGTAGACATATTTGTGGATCAGCGAAACCATCTCGTCGCGGGCCCCGTCGCCAAGTGTCTTGTCGACCAACGCCGCGTTGAAGTCTTCGATGCCACGCGAAAACACCTTGAGGAAGGCTTCGGATGCGGCACGGTTTGTTGTTGTATTGGCCGTTGATGTGAACACGGTGGTGACCTGATAATCGGGTATGTAGTCGGCGACATCTCCTATAATGTGCACGGCACCCGATCCGGCCAGCGCCTTGGCAATATGCGGCACGATGGACCACGCGTCGATCTGACCTGATTTGAGCGCGCCGATGATGGCACCGACTTTTTGCAGGGGTCTGAACCGCATGTCGATCCCTTCGGCGGCGGCAATTTTCGATCCCATGTAGTGAAAAGAGGATCCGGCCTGTGTGATGGCAAAGCTGCGCCCGTCAAGCATGCTCGGCGCCGTAACACCGGATTGGAAAGCGGTATCCGACACCAGAATCTTTTGCCCGTCGATGCCGGCTTCTTCCTGCAATGCCCCACCGATGACTTTGAGCGCGCCTTTTTGGGCGAGTGACACAAGACCGCCGGATATCGCTGTTATCCCGAAGTCCACATCCCCCGACGCAATGGCCACCGCCATCGGCTGTGCGGCATCGAAAAAGCGCAGTTCGACATCCATTCCGGCGGCTTTGAAATAGCCACGTTCGACAGCAACAAAACTGGCTGCATGACTGGTGAGGCGAAGGGCCCCGACAGTAACTTTTCCAGAGGCAAGCGCAGGTGTCGCAAGCCCGGCTACAAGCGCGCTTGCGCCTAATCCTTGCAAGGTCTGGCGTCTGTTCAGGGTCATCGTGGGTCCTCCCGGTTCTGATACTTGTGATCTTGAGTGCGGGTCTGAATGCCGGCCTTTCAAGAGTTCTGACGACAGAGTGCGGGGGGAGAGACGGTATTGTCAACGCAAAGCCGCAGGTTGGCACATGCTGTGGTGTGCATTGGCGTGATGTGCATTGGTGTGATGTGCATTGGCGTGATGTGCATTGGCGTGATGTGCATTGGCGTGATGTGCATTGGCGTGATGTGCATTGGCGTAATGTGCTTCGGGCGGGTCCGGTTTTGGCGGGCGTGAGCGGGCCTAGTAAGCGCGCTGGGTGTCCAGCAGGCTTGTCGGGGTGCGCAGCAGGATCTTTATGTCGAACCAGAGTGACCAGTTTTCGATGTAAAACAGGTCGTGGGCCACGCGTTGGCGCAAGTTTTCGGGGTCATCGACCTCGCCGCGCCAACCGTTGATCTGTGCCCAACCTGTTATTCCCGGAGGCAAGCGGTGGCGGGCCGAGTATCCTTCTACGATCTGGTCAAACTTTACCTGCCGGCTTGAGCGGGCATTCAAAGCATGCGGGCGCGGACCGACAAGTGACAAGGTCCCCGAGATCACATTGAACAATTGCGGCAACTCGTCCATCGACGTCTTGCGCAGGATCCGACCCAGTCTGGTCACTCTAAGGTCGCCCTTTGTGACGACCTTTTCTGCGCCGGGGTCTTGCATGGCATGGTGCATCGTCCGGAATTTCCAGACGGTGATGGGGGAATCGTTGAACCCGTGACGCATTTGTCGAAAAAACACCGGCCCTTTGGTGTCAATCCGGATGGCAAGGGCGATCAGCGCCATCAACGGGCCAAGACTGATCAGCATGATCCAACCGAAAAACAGATCGAAACATCGCTTGGCCAAGCGGCGTTCGGCGCGAAAGCTGGCGGGCAACAGCGCGCTGGCTGTGCCTCTCGGGTCGTCGCGGAACGCGAAATCCTTGCTGTACGCCGAGAGATGTACCGGAACGGGAAGGACTTTGAACTTGCTCAGCAAGAAACCGATCCGTTCTTCGGATTCGGGGGGCAGGGTGAGGATGATAAGGTCGACCTCTGCCCGGCGACAAAACTCCACCAAATCGTCAAATTTGCCGATTTTCGGCACATCCAGGACCAGATCCGGCGAGCGCTTGCCATTCCGGTCATCAAAAATACCCCAGATACGCACGTCGTTTCCGGCGCGTTGGGCCAGCCCCCTGATCAACCGTTCCGCTTCGTACCCTCCACCGACGATCACGGCGCGTCGCTCTGTCAGGCCGGTTTCCACAGCCCATTTGATTGCCTTTGTGACGGCAAGACGCTGTAGCGTGGTCAGGAAACCGGCAAAGACAAAGGCCCAGAACACCGACAAAACACCCAGTTCCCCCGAGATCATCGCCATTGCGATCAGGGACAGGCCAATGCCGGCAATCGCGATTGCAAGAGCACGTAACAGCCGCGACAGATGCACTGTGTTATATCCGCCCAATGTGGCGATCGACAGAACCGAACCAACAGATACCAAAGCCGCAATCCAGAGCGACTGTAGCGGCACGAACCCTGCGGCGGCAGGGGCCGCAAACATTCCGAACCAGATGGCTATCGGGAGCGAGAACAGATCGGCCATCGCGACCATAAATGCAATGCGCACCGGCGCAAGGGACGCTCTTCGCAGACGCCATGCCACGCGAACGGCAGCGTCGCTCAGAGTTACTTCGCCCATTTGTGTCGGCGTCATGTCGGTTCATCCAAATCGCTGCAAACGGCAATGAAGCGGAGGCTAGACTATAAAAATTAACAGCTTGTTGCGCGATATGATCAAAATTCTTTGACGTAATTTTCGATCTTTTCGGTATTGGGCGTCCGGCAGCCTTTTGTTCGGGCTGCCGGGGCTTTGCCAACGGGCGGGCCTTGTTGTCAAAGCGGCAGGGCGATTTCGTAATTTGCCCGGATCCATGCATCTGCTTTCGGGTCGATCAAGCCCAATGACGGGGCCGCCAATATCTCTTCCTTGC
>JBLHUT010000095.1:0-11588 GCA_047629975.1 Paracoccaceae bacterium | reverse complement strand
CGCGGCCTGATGGACGAAGAGGCCACCGGCTCCCAACACAATCTTCATTGACGCCGTCTGAAACGACGCCGTGACAAAGGGTTTGCCATGATTATCGAGTGTCCTCTTTGCGGTCCTCGCGATTTGCGGGAATTCACGATCAAGGGATCTGCGGTGGCGCTTGATCGTCCTGCACCTGATGCGCCCTTGTCCGACTGGGATGACTATCTTCACTTGCGCGACAACCCGGCCGGGGACATTCGCGAGTTGTGGTATCACGAGATGGGGTGCGCCTGCTGGCTGGTGGTGGCGCGCAATACCGTCACACATGTTGTCACTGATGTGACGCTTGCGGCGCAGGTGCCGTCATGAGGATCGCCGGTCGCGGACAGATTGACCGTACCAAGCCGCTGTCGTTCCGGTTCGACGGGCGGGAGCTGAGCGGTTTTCAGGGCGATACGCTGGCCTCTGCATTGATGGCCAATGATGTTCGTCTGGTGGCGCGGTCGTTCAAATGCCACCGCCCGCGCGGCGTTTTGTCTGCGGGCTCCGAAGAGCCAAATGCCTTGGTCACCATCGGATCGGGGGATGGCAAAACGCCGAATGTGCGTGCAACGATGCAAGAGCTTTATCAGGGGCTCGAGGCGCACAGCCAGAATAGCTGGCCCAGCTTGCGCCATGATCTTCTGAGCGTGAACGATCTGTTTGCGCCGTTCCTCGGGGCGGGGTTCTATTACAAGACGTTCATGTGGCCGGAGGCCTTTTGGGAAAAGGTGTACGAGCCGCTGATCCGTCGGGCCGCAGGTCTGGGTGCGTTGCCGCCTGCGCATGATCTGACGCGCCACGAAAAGGCATTCGCCCATTGCGATCTGCTTGTCATCGGGGCGGGACCTGCGGGGCTGATGGCGGCGCAAACGGCGGCGCTGGCGGGTGTGGATGTGATCCTGATCGACGAACATACCACAGCAGGCGGCAGGCTTTTGTCAGAGACCGAAGAGATCGAGGGACGCTCTGGTGCCCTGTGGGCGGCGGATATTGTGGCGCGCCTTGGCGCATTGCCGAACGTGCGGATCATGACCAGAACGACGGTAACGGGGGCGTATGACGGCGGTGTGTTTGGCGCGGTGGAGCGGGTGGGGCTGCATCTTGCGAAGCCTGGTGCCGACCTTCCGATGGAGTGCTTCTGGCGCATTCACACGCGCGCCTGCGTGCTGGCCGCCGGTGCCATCGAGCGGCCTTTGGCTTTTGCCAACAACGACCGCCCCGGCATTTTGATGGCGGGCGCTGTGCGGACTTATCTGCACCGCTTTGGGGCAAGCCCCGGTGCGTCGGTGGCGGTGTTCGGCACGAACGACAGCGCCCACCGGACAGCCCGTGATCTGGTTCAGGCAGGGGTTCGGGTAAAGGCGTTGATCGACACGCGGATGCACCCGGACGGGGCAATCGCCGCACAAACGGAGTTTCGTGTGATCAGTGGTGCGCAGGTCATCGCCACGAAGGGGCGGCAGGCCTTGCGCGAGGTGACGGTGCGGGCGGCTGGCAAGGAACAGCGGCTCGTTGTGGACACGCTGGCCATGTCGGGCGGCTGGAACCCGTCGGTGCATCTGACCTGTCACCTGAATGGCCGCCCTGTCTGGCGTCCTGACATTCACGCGTTTGTCCCCGCGCCGAATGCCGTGCCGGGCATGATCCCCGCGGGGGCCTGCAACGGCACGTTCGGCACGGCGGGCTGTCTGTCTGACGGACAAACAGCCGCGATAGCCGCGCTTGATACTCTTGGGGTCAGGGCGCCGGTGCTTGTGGTTCCGCGCGCGCAGGACACCGCGCTTGGCCATGCGCCCTTGTGGTACATGGAAGGTCGCGGGCGGGCGTGGCTCGATTTTCAGAATGACGTAACGGTCAAGGATGTGCAGGCTGCAGCGGCAGAGAATTTTGCCAGCGTCGAGCACATGAAACGCTACACAACACAAGGCATGGCCCCCGATCAGGGCAAGACATCAAGCATCACGGCGCTTGCGGTGCTGGCGGACGCGACGGGGCGTTCGATCCCGGGAACCGGCACGACGACGTACCGGCCCCCTTATGTGCCTGTCACGCTGGGGGCTTTCGGGGCGGGGGCGCGCGGCAAGGGTTTTGCGCCCGAGCGGTTGACCACGTCACATGATGCCACACTTCAGCGCGGTGCGCCGATGATCGAGGCGGGGCTTTGGTACCGGCCCGGCTATTTCCCGCGTGCGGGCGAAAAAACATGGCGCGAGGCTTGCGACCGCGAGGTTGCGATGGTGCGCGATACGGTCGGGATTTGTGATGTCTCGACGCTTGGGAAGATCGACATTCAGGGGCCCGACGCAGTCAGGGTTTTGAACCTTGTCTATGCCAACGGATTTGCCAGGCTTGCTCCGGGGCGGGTGCGCTATGGTCTTATGCTGCGCGAAGACGGGCATGTGATGGATGACGGCACCACCGCGTGCTGGGCTGAAAACCATTATATCATGACGACCACGACAGCAGCCGCGGGCGAGGTGATGAAGCATCTTGCGTTTGTGCATCAGGGCCTGCACCCCGAATGGGATGTGCAGATGGTGTCCATCACCGAGCAGTGGGCGCAATTTGCCATTGCCGGCCCTTTGGCGCGCACTCTTCTTGAGGCGCTACTGGATGCGCCGGTCCCGGAAGATACGATGCCGTTCATGCACTGTGCTCCGGTGTCGGTTGCGGGGATTGCGGCGCGGCTGTTCCGGATCTCGTTTTCGGGGGAGTTGGGGTACGAGATTGCGGTGCCTGCGCGATTTGGCGACAGCCTGTTTCGGATGCTTGTCGCGCTTGCCGAAACGCTTGGTGGCGGGCCTTACGGGATGGAAGCGTTGAACGTCTTGCGCATCGAGAAGGGTTTTATCACCCATTCCGAGATCACAGGGCGCGTCACGGCTTTCGATATCGGGATGGACCGGATGGTGTCGCTGAAAAAGGATTGCATCGGGCGTGCGGCCAGCCGTCGCGCGGGGCTGCTTGAGCCGGACCGGGAACAGATGATCGGGCTGCGGCCTGTTCACCCTGACGGGGTGCTGACGGCGGGGGCGCATTTGTTTGCAATGCAGGCGCGGGCTGTGGCGGCGCAGGATCAAGGCTACGTCACCTCGGTTGGTCATTCTCCGACCTTGGGCCATTTCATCGGGCTTGGCTTTTTGAAATCAGGCCCCGACCGCCACGGAGAGCGGATGATGCTGGTCGATCACCTGCGACAGATCCGGACCGAGGTCGAGATTTGCGCGCCGGTGTTTGTCGACCCCGACGGGATGCGGGCACATGGGTGATCTTGAAGGAGCTTGGGCAGATGATTGACTTGATCCCGAAACCGCCCCTTGAGGGGCTTGATCTGACTTTGGCGGGCGTGCGGTTGCGCGCGTGCCCCATGGCCCCGATCTTTTCGATTGCGCCGTTTCGGGGCGCTCGCGCTGCTTTTGATGCAGCCTTGGATCAGGCGTATGGCCTGCGGTTTCCGGACCCTTGCGAAAGTACGGGCGATGCCCGTGTCCGGCTGATCTGGACCGGTCGCGATCAGGCGTTCCTGTGCGGTGCGGTACCTGACCCGGGCCTTTACCCGTTTGCGGCAATTACGGATCAATCCGACGGTTGGGCGGTGCTCGAGCTTGCAGGCCCTCAATCTGCGGCCGTACTGGCACGACTGACACCGTTTGACCTGCGGCTGCGGAGCTTTGGTGCGGGGCGCACGGCGCGCACAGCGTTGCAGCATATGATTTGTGTTTTGCTGCGCGTCGAGCAGGATGTTTTCCGGATATTCGTCATGCGTTCGATGGCCAAAACCGCCGCGCACGAGATCGGGGAAGCGATGAAGTCGCTGGCTGCGCGCGAATAGTTCCCAATCGGGGACTGGACTCTTGCTGCGTCCGGACCAATATCAGTCCTATGTCATTGCCACCCGGTTTTCTTGATGAATTGCGGACCCGCACGTCGCTCTCGACGGTCGTGGGGCGAAAGGTCATGTGGGATAACCGCAAGTCCAATCAGGGCAAGGGGGACATGTGGGCCCCGTGTCCGTTCCATCAGGAGAAATCGGCAAGCTTTCACGTGGATGACCGGCAGGGGTTTTATTATTGCTTCGGGTGTCAGGCCAAGGGGGATGCGATCTCGTTCGTGCGCGAGACCGAGAATGTCGGCTTCATGGAAGCAATCGAGATACTTGCGGGCGAGGCGGGGCTGCAAATGCCGGCGCGCGACCCTCAGGCGCGCGAAAAGGCCGACCGGCGTACCGAACTTGCCAACGTGATGGAGGTCGCGGTCAAATGGTTGCGGTTGCAACTGGGGACAGCAGCGGCCGGCGATGCGCGGGCCTATCTGGCGCGGCGCGGGCTGTCACCGGCCACGCAAGACCGCTTCGAGATCGGATTTGCCCCCGACAGCCGACAGGCCATGTGGCAGGCCCTTACGGCCAAGGGGCTGGATCCGGAGCATATTATTGCCGCAGGTCTGGCAGCGAAGCCCGATGATGGCGGCGCGCCCTATGACCGGTTTCGCGGGCGCATCATTTACCCCATTCGCGACGGGCGCGGGCGCTGTGTCGGGCTGGGGGGGCGTGCGATGGCGGCCGATGCGCGGGCCAAGTACCTGAACTCTCCCGAGACCGAACTTTTCGACAAGGGGCGCAATCTTTACAATCAGGCCCCCGCGCGAGAGGCCGCCGGCAAGGGGGCGCCCTTGATCGTCACCGAAGGATACATGGATGTCATCGCCCTTGTCGAGGCGGGCTTCGGGGCGACCGTTGCACCGCTTGGCACGGCGATCACCGAAGAGCAGCTGCGCCTGTTGTGGCGGATTTCCCCCGAGCCTGTCATCGCGCTTGACGGGGACAAGGCGGGATTGCGCGCGGCGTTGCGGTTGATCGATCTTGCCTTGCCGTTGCTCGAGCCGGGAAAGTCGCTGCGGTTTTGCCTGTTGCCCGAGGGGAAAGACCCCGACGACCTTGTGCGGGGTCCGGGCGGGCAAAAGGCCATGCAAGCGCTGGTCGAGCGGTCCGAGCCGATGGTGGCGCTGTTATGGCGACGCGAAACCGAGGGGCTTGTGCTTGACAGTCCGGAACGCCGGGCGGGGCTTGATAAAACCTTGCGCGAAGCGCTGCGCAAAATTGCGGACCCGTCCATCAGGGGGCATTACGCCGATGAGATCCGGCGTCTGCGCGCAACGCTGTTCGGGGTGTCGCCGATGGGCAACGACCGCCCGTGGGAGCCGGGAGTGGCGCAAAACGGTGGTGCGCGTGGTGGCCCGAACAGGGGGTGGAGCAACGGCCGCAAGGGGCGCGGCTGGACCCCGCCCGCGACTGCACAAGCCAGCACCAAGGCGTCTTTGCTAGCGGCCTCTGACGGGCCGATGGCCAGCGAAGCTTTGCGTGAGGCGGTGATCCTTGCGACCTTGCTGGTGCATCCCAAATTGCTGGACGAATTCGCGGCCCTGCTTGAGGAAACACGGTTTGAAAGCCCGGGCCATACCCATATCGCTCAGGCGCTTCTGGCTGCGCGTGCGACCGATCCTGACGCGTTGAGGAAAGAAATAGATGACGCGATCGGGATCGAGCCTCTTGAAATATTGCTTTCGCCGCGCCATGTGCAACTCTCGCCTACGTTGCGCCGACCCAATGATACAGACCTCGCCCGGATGTGCCTGACCGAGGAAATGGCGAAACTGGTCTCGTCACGGGGGGCGGCGCGCGAAGTGGCGGATGCGATGACCGAAATGTCAGGGGAGGCAACGGAGGGAACCGATTGGCGGCTGGTGCAGGCTGCGAAAGCCCGTCACCGGGCCTCGAGCAGCACTGACAACGACTCAGCCGATTTCGATATCGCGCCGAACGGGGCGCGATTAGACAGAGAAGAACGCTCTGCCTTGGACAAGCTTTTGGCGACGATTGAACGAACGTCGCCGGACAAGACAGGCAGGTGAGTAGTGGAATGTTCAGAAGAATCAAGTTATCGGGGTGTCTACTAGCGCGATTCGCGTTAGTGATTCGGAAGTAGAACCATCCGAATCACCCCGGCCGACACACAGGAGCCCTGAATGGCAGCCAAGGACAATGACGACCGCAAAGCCGATGATTCCGATGGTGAAATGTTGCTCGATATGAGCCAGACTGCGGTCAAAAAGATGATCGCGGACGCACGTGAACGGGGCTATATTACCTATGACCAACTGAATCAGGTCCTGCCGCCTGATCAGGCCAGCTCGGACCAGATCGAAGACGTGATGTCGATGCTCTCCGAGATGGGTATCCAGATTACCGAAGATGAGGAACAAGAAGAGGACGAGCAAAAAGGCTCGACCGAACTTGCGACAACATCCGGCACGCGCAATGTTACCGTTGCCACGTCAGAGACAGAAAAACTTGACCGCACGGATGATCCTGTGCGGATGTACCTGCGCGAGATGGGTTCGGTCGAACTTTTGAGCCGCGAAGGCGAAATTGCGATTGCCAAGCGGATCGAGGCCGGTCGTAACACGATGATCCTCGGGCTTTGTGAAAGCCCTTTGACCTTTCAGGCGATTACCATCTGGCGTGAAGAACTTCTGAACGAAGATATTCTTTTGCGCGATGTAATCGACCTTGAGGCCACGTTTGGCCGCGGCCTTGAGGAGGACGGTGAAGAAACTGTCGAGCCGGTTGTTGTCGGTGCCGAAGCCAAGCCGGCCAGCCCGTCGGCGGACACGGCAGCGAGCTCGCCCGAGCTTGATGCTGACGGCAATCCGATCAGTGCTGACGACGACGACGACGAGGACGAGCAAGCCAACATGTCGCTGGCCGCGATGGAAGCGGCGTTGAAGCCTCGCGTACTGGAAATGCTGGAAGTCATCGCACGCGACTATACCGAACTTGCAGAAATGCAGGACAACCGGATGTCGGCGACGTTGAACGAAGACGACAGCTTTTCTGACAACGAGGAGGGGAAATATCAAAAGCTCCGCTCCGAAATTGTCGTGCTTGTCAACGAACTGCACCTGCACAACAACCGTATCGAAGCGTTGATTGACCAGCTTTACGGGATCAACCGCCGCATCATGGCGATCGATAGTGCGATGGTCAAACTTGCCGATCAGGCGCGCATCAACCGTCGTGAATTCATCGAAGCCTATCGCGGCTATGAGCTGGACCCGACCTGGATGGAGCGGATCAGCGAAAAGCCGGGCCGTGGATGGACGGCCCTTCTGGAACGGTCGTCGGAAAAAGTGACCGAGCTGCGCGGAGAAATGGCGCAGGTCGGGCAATATGTCGGGGTTGATATCCCCGAATTCCGCCGGATTGTTCAACAGGTTCAAAAGGGCGAGAAAGAAGCCCGTCAGGCCAAGAAAGAAATGGTCGAAGCGAACCTGCGTCTGGTGATCTCGATCGCCAAAAAGTATACCAACCGCGGTTTGCAGTTCCTCGACCTTATTCAGGAAGGCAACATCGGCCTGATGAAGGCTGTCGACAAGTTCGAATATCGTCGTGGCTACAAATTCTCGACCTACGCGACCTGGTGGATCAGGCAGGCGATCACACGCTCTATTGCCGATCAGGCCCGCACGATCCGGATTCCGGTTCACATGATCGAAACGATTAATAAACTGGTCCGGACAGGTCGGCAGATGCTGCACGAAATCGGTCGCGAACCGACACCCGAGGAGCTTGCTGAAAAGCTGCAAATGCCCTTGGAAAAGGTTCGCAAGGTGATGAAAATCGCCAAGGAGCCGATATCGCTCGAAACGCCGATCGGTGACGAAGAAGACAGCCAGCTTGGCGATTTCATCGAGGACAAGAACGCTGTTCTGCCCCTCGACAGTGCCATTCAGGAAAACCTCAAGGAAACGACGACCCGCGTTCTTGCCTCGCTTACGCCGCGCGAAGAGCGCGTGTTGCGTATGCGGTTCGGGATTGGCATGAACACTGACCACACCCTCGAAGAGGTCGGTCAGCAGTTTAGCGTGACGCGCGAACGTATCCGGCAGATCGAGGCAAAGGCCCTGCGCAAGCTCAAGCATCCGAGCCGAAGCCGCAAACTTCGCAGTTTTCTCGACCAATAAGAAAAGGCGCCCTTCGGGGCGCTTTTTTGTAACTGCCGTTTGGCAAGGGCCGTGCCGCCGAATGGGATACGCAACATGAAGCGCTGTCAATTCCCCTCTACCCAAACCTTAGAGGCTTCCCTATAGTGGCTGTGGATAACTGGGGCTTAGGCCCTACGGCGACGAACAATCGGAGGGAACCGGCAAATGCGCTGCCCGTTTTGCGGTAATGTCGATACTCAGGTAAAGGACTCGCGTCCTGCCGAGGACCATGTGGCCATCCGGCGCCGGCGGTTTTGTCCCGCATGCGGGGGGCGCTTTACGACCTATGAGCGGGTTCAGTTGCGTGATCTGGTTGTGATCAAATCCAATGGCCGCCGCGAGGATTTCGATCGCGAAAAACTGGAGCGGTCTGTGCGGATTTCGCTTCAGAAGCGCCCGATAGAACCCGAGCGGATGGACCAGATGATTTCTGGTATTGTCCGGCGGCTTGAAAGCATGGGCGAGACGGATATCAAATCCAAAGCCATCGGCGAGATCGTCATGGAGAGCCTCGCGCGGATCGACACGGTCGCCTATGTGCGGTTTGCCAGTGTTTACAAAAACTTTCAGGCAGCAGACGATTTCGACAAGTTCGTCAGCGAATTGCGTCCCCCGACCCTTCCCGAGCCGTGACACCGGCAGAAACTGATCTGCGGTTTATGGCGCTTGCGCTTGCGCTTGGGCGGCGGATGCAGGGGCAGGTGTGGCCCAATCCGGCGGTTGGCTGCGTAATCGTGGCGCACGGGCGCATCGTGGGCCGCGGGAGTACGGCGGCGGGCGGTCGGCCCCATGCCGAAACACAAGCATTGAAGCAGGCGGGTGATCTGGCGCGGGGGGCAACTGTTTATGTCACGCTTGAGCCGTGCGCCCATCACGGCCAGACCCCGCCGTGTGCGCAGGCATTGATCGACGCTGGCGTAGCGCGCGTTGTCACCGCCTTGGCCGACCCTGATCCGCGGGTGAACGGGGGCGGTCACGCGATGCTTGAAGCGGCTGGGATAAACACGCAAGTGGGGCTTTTGGCTGATCTGGCGCGGCGCGATCATGCTGGTTTCCTGGCCAAAATATTGGCACGAAGACCGTTTCTGACCCTGAAGCTCGCCAACAGTTTTGACGGTCGGATCGCGCTTGAAAACGGCGAGAGCCAGTGGATCACCGGACCGTCGGCGCGGTGGATGGTTCATGCCATGCGGGCGCGTCACGACGCCGTGCTGGTGGGTGCGGGTACTGCCAGACTTGATGATCCGTCGTTGACGGTGCGCGATCTGGGGATCACCCGTCAGCCGGTGCGCGTGGTTGTGTCAAACTGCCTTGATATCCCTGATGACGGTGTGCTTGCGCGCAGTGCGCGCACTGTTCCGCTCTGGCTGTGCCACGGGGTGCAGGCCAGCCAAAGCCGCCGTGAACATTGGCACGCGCGCGGGGCGAGGTGTTTGTTGGTGGACGATGACGGCGCAGGGCAGCTTGATCCGGTCGATATCATGGCCAAGCTTGCCCAAGAGGGGCTGACACGGGTCTTCTGCGAGGGGGGCGGCACGCTGGCGGCGTCTTTGCTAAAGGCCGATCTGGTGGACGATCTGGTGGGATTTATGGCCGGTCTTGTGATCGGTTCCGAGGGCAAACCGTCAATGGGCGCGATGGGCCTGACCGGTCTGGCGCAGGCCCATCGCTTTGTTCTGTCGTCAACGCGTCCCGTCGGGGCCGATGTCCTGACCCGTTGGGAACGTCACCGCTGATCCTTATTCGAACTCGATCAACAGGTCTTTTGCGTCGATCTGGTCGCCGGGTTTGACGTGCACGGCCTTGATCACCGCGTCGCGCTTGGCGCTTAGACCGGTCTCCATTTTCATTGCTTCGATCGTCAAAAGGATATCGCCAACGGCGACCTTTTGACCGACATGCACCGCAACCGTCGCCACCGCACCGGGCATCGGCGCGCCCAGATGTCCGGCATTGCCTGGCTCGGCCTTCGGGCGTGTCAGGATGCTTGATGCGACGCGTCGGTCGGCGACGCGCACGACCCGTGGTTGGCCGTTAAGCTCGAAGAAGATCTTCGAGATGCCGTTCTGGTCTGTTTCCGCCTTGGCCTGACACCTGATTTCAAGGATTTTGCCCGGATCGATCTCGACCGAGATCTCCTCGCCCGGTTTCATGCCGTAAAAGAAGGTCTTTGTCGGCAGTGTGCGCACCGGTCCGTAATCCTGATGGCGGTTGAGGTAGTCGGAAAACACCTTGGGATACATCAGCGCCCCGCACAGGTCTTCGTCGTCGATGGTATTTTCGGGAAATTGCGCCTGAACCTTGCTGCGTTCCGCCTCCAGATCGACCGGAGCAAGCGAGGCGCCGGGGCGGTCGGTAAAGGGGACTTCGCCTTTCAGGATCTTTTTCTGGATCGCTTGCGGCCACCCCCCGGGAGGCTGGCCAAGCGCGCCGCGCATCATGTCCATGACACTTTCGGGAAAAGCGATTTCGCGGTCCGGGTCCTCGACATCGGCGCGACTTAGCCCTTGGGAGACCATGACGAGCGCCATGTCGCCCACGACCTTGCTGGTTGGCGTGACCTTGACGATATCGCCGAACATCGCGTTCACATCGGCATAGGTCTGGGCAACTTCGTGCCAGCGCTCCTCAAGCCCCATCGAGCGGGCCTGCGCCTTGAGGTTGGTAAACTGTCCACCGGGCATTTCATGCAGGTACACCTCCGAGGCGGGGGCTTGCAGGCCGGTCTCGAAGGCGGCGTAATGGGCGCGCACGTCCTCCCAGTAATTGCTGATCTCGCGGATGGCGCCGATATCAAGGCCGGTGTCACGCGGCGTGTGGGCGAGTGCCTCGACGATGGTGCCCAGGGTCGCTTGGCTTGTGTTGCCCGAAAAGGCATCCATTGCGCAATCTACCGCATCGACCCCGGCCTCTGATGCCGCAAGGATCGACCCGCAAGCGATACCTGCGGTGTCGTGGGTGTGAAAATGGATTGGCAGCCCGACCTCTTCTTTCAGGGCCTTGACCAGAATGCTGGCGGATACAGGCTTCATCAGGCCGGCCATGTCCTTGAGGCCAAGGATATGAGCACCGGCGGCCTTCAGTTCCTTGCCCATCGCGACATAATATTTCAGATCGTATTTGGAGCGCGCAGGGTTCAGCAGATCACCCGTATAGCAGATCGACCCCTCAAGGATTTTACCGGTGTCGAGCACCGCATCCATCGCCACGCGCATGTTCTCGGTCCAGTTGAGCGGATCGAACACGCGAAACAGGTCAACGCCACTTTCGGCAGATTGCTGGACAAAGAACTGCACGACATTGTCGGCATAGTTCGTATAGCCGACCCCGTTCGAGCCGCGCAGCAGCATCTGTGTCAGGTGGTTCGGCATCGCCTTTCGCAAATCGCGCAGGCGTTGCCACGGGCATTCCTGCAAGAACCGGTAGGCCACATCGAACGTGGCCCCGCCCCAACATTCCATCGAAAACAGTTGCGGCAGGTTGGCGGCATAGGCCGGTGCGACGTTGATCATGTCGATCGA
>JBLHUT010000094.1:0-11610 GCA_047629975.1 Paracoccaceae bacterium | reverse complement strand
GCCGCAAGCGCCTCGTGGCTCAGGGTGCCGCAATCCACACAGATGATCAGATCGTGGGCGCGCCCGAGTTGCTCGATCGCGGTCGGGTTCGGCCCGTAACCTTCCTCGATGCGGTCAGGCACATAAAGCGTGCAGGTCTGGTTCTTGTGGCGCAACCAGTCGATCAGCAGCGCCGCCGAGGTCCCGCCATCAACATCGTAGTCGGCAAACACCGCGATCCGTTCACGTTTGGCGACGGCTGCCAGAAACCGTGTGGCAGCCTGCTCCATATCCAGCAAACCGCGCGGGTCGGGCAACAGCTCGCGCAGGGACGGGGCCATGAAGCCTTCGGCGTCATGTGCCGCGATCCCGCGACGGCTCAGCACGCGGCACACCGCAGCGGGCAGGCGGGTGACCTGTTCAAGTGCTTCGGCGTGGCGCGTGTCCTCGACCGACGGACCAACCCAGCGCCGCCCCGTCAGCGAGGCGCTGACACCCAGAAAGGCAGGGGCCAAAGGTGCGCTCACGATGTCGGGTGTCGATAGGTCATGCGCCGGACCGATCCGGTTTTGGACCGCATCAAAATCGTTTCGATCGTCACGAACCCCGGCTCGCGTTTTACTCCGGCCAGAATCGAGCCGTCGGTCACCCCCGAGGCGGCAAAGATCACATCGTCGGTCACCATGTCGTCGCGGGTGTAGACCCGGTTGAAATTGGTGATGCCTGCCTTTGTAGCGCGCGCGCGCTCGTCGTCGTTCCGAAAGACCAACCTGCCGTAGACCTGCCCGCCCATGCATTTGAGCGCTGCTGCCGCCAGCACCCCTTCCGGTGCGCCGCCTGATCCCATGTACATGTCGATACCGGTTTTTGCGGCCTCTGCGGTGTGGATGATGCCCGCGACGTCGCCATCGGTGATCAGCCGGATCGCGGCCCCTGTGGTACGCAATTCTGCAATCATTTCCTGATGTCGGGGTCTTTCCAGAACGCACACGGTAATGTCTGCGGTGCTACACCCCTTTGCGGCAGCCAGAGCCGAGACACGCTCCGCGGGAGGCATATCAAGCGTTACCAGCCCCGCGCGAAACCCCGGGCCGATGGCAAGTTTGTCCATATAGACATCGGGGGCGTGCAGCATGGATCCACGTGGGCCCATCGCGATCACGGCAAGGGCATTGGGCATGTCCATCGCGGTCAGCGTGGTTCCTTCGAGGGGGTCGAGGGCGATATCCACGGCGGGGCCGCTTCCGGTGCCGACCTTTTCGCCGATGTAGAGCATCGGGGCTTCGTCGCGCTCGCCTTCGCCGATCACGACGACACCGGCGATGTCGAGTTTGTTCAGTTCGGTGCGCATGGCGTCGACCGCGGCCTGATCGGCGGCCTTTTCGTCACCGCGACCAATGAGTCGCGCAGAGGCGATTGCGGCGGCTTCGGATACACGAGCAAGCCCGAGAGAGAGCATTCTATCATTGAAATCATGAGATTTTGTCATAGCCTTGGCGTCCCTTGTGTCGATTTCGTTGCCCGAACGATATCCCGAGGCAGGCCAGCGCAGCAAGGGGGCTGGTCTGCGGCATGGTGCGGAGGCCCGTTTACAGCAGGCATCGAGCCTGCCGTAAACGGGCGCACATCCCTGCAGGAGGCGCGCGGCGCGCAGATCACAGGTCAGTCACCAAGGATGCGACCGACCATTTCACCCAGATCGCGCGACAGGTTCGGTTTGGCCGCGATCCGCTCCAGAGCGGCCTTGATCAAAGCCTGACGGTCGGCATCGTAGCGGCGCCACGTTTCAAATGCGGTCGACATGCGCGCGGCGGTCTGGGGGTTCACGTCATCAAGCCGGATCAACCAGTCGGCGAGGAAGGTGTACGAGGCACCCGACGGATGATGGAAGCCTGCCGCATTCATGGTCAGCCCGCCAATCACAGACCGGAAACGATTGGGGTTCTTCCAGTCGAAATCGGGATGACGGGTCAGACTTTCGGCGACGCTCGCCGTGTCATCGGGGGCGGCCATCGCCACTTGCAACAAGAACCATTTGTCCATCACCAACCGGTCATGTCCCCATTGATGGGCAAACGCGGCAAGCGCGTCATTGGCGGCGTTGATGTCGAGCAAAGTCGAGAGCGCGCCAAGTTGTTCGGTCATGTTGTCAGCGGCATCGAACTGGATTTTGGCGCGCGCGCCCGCATCCAGATGGCTCAAGTACCCCAAAGCGGCCAGCCTCAGCGCCCTGTCTCCGGCGCCTTTTGCGTCGGGGGCGTAGGGGGTGGCCACGACAATCCCGTCGTAGAGCGACTCCAGATCAGGTTGGCAATGAGCCGCAATCGCTTTTTGCAACCGCACCAGAGCAGCATGGACCGTGCTTGGGTCAGGGACGATTCCGCTGTCGGACAGACCTTGCGCGAGGTCATCTTGTGACGGCAGCCGCAAGGCAAGCGCCCGAAAGGCCGGGTCCAGTGCGGCGTTGCCTGCAAGTTGTGCAAGACCATCCAGAAAAGCCGCGTCGGGTGCGGCGTGATCGCGGATCATCGCCATCAGCGTTTCCTTGGCGAGCGCGCGCCCGGCTTCCCATTTGTTGAACGGGTCGGTGTCGTGGGCCAGAAGCAGCGCGCGGTCATGATCCGAGATTTGCCGCTCAAGGATAACCGGCGCGGAAAACCCCCGCAAAAGTGACGCGACAGGGCGCGCGCCCAACCCGTCAAAAGAGACGCTGTGCCGTTCGCCGGTAATCTCTATCAGCGTGGTGGGAACAACCTCGTCGCCGTCGGGGGAGATCAACCCGAGCGCCATCGGGATCACCTGTGGTGCTTTTTCGGGCTGTCCGGGGGTCGGGGGGGTGCTTTGCTCGAAGGTAAGTGTGAACGTGCCGTCCTCGAACGTCTCGGTGACCTTCAGGCGCGGTGTTCCGGCCTGCGTGTACCACCGCTTGAACTGGGACAGATCACGCCCGGTGGCATCCTCGAACACGGTCAGCCAGTCCTCGATTGTGGCGGCATCCCCGTCGTGACGGTCGAAATACAGCGCCAGAGCCGCGCCGTAGCCCGCATCGCCCACAAGCGACTTGAGCATGCCGATCACTTCGGCGCCTTTTTCATAAACGGTGGCGGTATAGAAGTTGTTGATCTCGATATAGCTGTCGGGGCGTACGGGGTGGGCGAGCGGGCCATTATCCTCGCGGAACTGCCGCGCCCGAAGTGCCATAACACTTTCGATCCGTTTCACCGCGTGGCTGCGCATATCGCCCGAGAATTGCTGGTCGCGAAACACGGTCAGCCCCTCCTTCAGGCACAACTGGAACCAGTCACGACAGGTGATCCGGTTGCCGGTCCAGTTGTGGAAATATTCGTGTGCAATGATGCCTTCGATGAATTCGTAATCCCGGTCGGTGGCGGTTTCGGGGCTGGCGAGCACGTATTTGGAGTTGAAGATGTTCAGCCCCTTGTTCTCCATCGCGCCCATGTTGAAATCATCGACGGCAACAATATTGAACAGGTCAAGGTCGTATTCGCGCCCGTAAACCTCTTCGTCCCACTTCATCGAGCGGATCAGAGCGTCCATCGCATAGTCGCATTTGTCTTCGTCGCCGGGGCGGACATAAATGTTCAAACCGACATCGCGACCGTTCATTGTTGTGAACCGGTCCGAATGGGCGATCAGATCGCCGGCCACCAACGCAAAAAGATAGGCCGGTTTGGGCCATGGATCGTGCCATTCGGCAAAGCCTGTACCGCTGGCGCCGGGGTTGCCGTTCGAAAGCAGCACCGGTGGCGTGCCCTCGACGCGCACGGTAAAGGGCGCCATCACATCGGGGCGGTCGGGATAGAAGGTGATCTTGCGAAAGCCCTCCGCCTCGCATTGGGTGCAATACATGCCGTTCGACATATAGAGCCCGTTCAGCGAGGTGTTTGCCTGCGGGTCGATCTCGACCTCTGCTTCGAACACGAACGCGCCGTCGGGGACATCACAGGTCAGGCCGGCGTCGGTGATGTCGGGCGCGATCACCTGACCGTCGATGCGCGCCGAGATCAGGGTCACGCCTTCGCCGTGCAGGAAAAATGGCTCGTCCGGTAACCCTGTGCCGGGTGTTGACGACGTCTGTGACACCGCGGTGGTGCGCGGCGAAAACGCGATGCGGCTGCGCACGCGCGTGGCGGTCGGATCAAGCACAAAGGTCAACGCGACACTCTGGATTGTCCAGCCAAAGGGGCGGTACTGTGACAGATGAATTGTTTGGGGGGCGGCATCGCGCATCGGGGCTCTCCTTGAGATTGCCGTTCCTTGAGATTGGGGCGCAGGCTAATCTCCTGCGGGCTGGCTGCAAGGTGATTTTGAACCGCCCTGCGTGCAGCGTGCCCACAAACACGATTTCACTCTTTTCCGGAAACCGGTGTCGGGCTAGGTAACATCGAGCGAACGGGCGGGCGATGCGCCCGAGTACAAATAAACCCCGGGTATAAACAAACCCCGACAGCAAACGGACCCCTGACATGGCACGCTCTGACAAGTCCCGCAAACCTGCGAAATCCGATCTGCCGCAAAAGACCTGCGTCACCTGCGGGCGCCCGTTCACGTGGCGCAAAAAGTGGGAAAAGGTCTGGGACGAGGTGCGGTATTGCTCGGAGCGGTGCCGGCGCGCGCGGACAACGGCCCAATAGCCCGTCGGAGCCTTGCGCCGCGTGGTTGCCGCGCATCGGGCCTGCGACAAAGGGGGCCGATATGCAGGGAGCCAATTGCGGTGGCGTGCATTCGTGACTAACGTCATGCTGCAGGTGCAAAAAGGCCGGCTTGTGCGTCTGGTCCGCCCGGAAATTTGAGGGATATTATGGTAAATCGTATTGAAAAGAGCGGACTTTCTGTTGATGTGATGTTGGCAGAGTTTATCGAGGCCGAAGTTCTGCCGGGGCTGACGATCACTCCTGATGCGGTCTGGGCCGGACTTTCGGCGCTGGTTCAGGCGTTCGGCCCCAAAACAACAGAGCTTTTGACCCGCCGTGATACCCTACAGTCACAGATCGACGACTGGCACATTTCGCACCGCGCGCAGGCCCATGACCCCGTCGCCTACCGCAGTTTTCTTGAGGAGATCGGGTATCTTGTGCCCGAGCCCGAGGGGGTGATGATCAATCCCTCGAATCTTGACAGCGAAATCAGCGCGGTGTGCGGCCCGCAACTTGTGGTGCCCGCAACCATCCCGGGCTATGCGTTGAATGCGGCAAACGCGCGGTGGGGGTCGCTTTATGACGCGCTTTACGGCTCCGATGTGCTAGGAAGCCGCCCGACATCGAAAGAGTTCGACCCCGCGCGCGCCGCACAGGTCGTGGCGTGGTCCAAGGCGCATCTCGACAAGGTCGTGCCGCTCACCAAAGGAAGCTGGTCGGACATCGTGACCATGGCCCCGTCGGCTGGCAAGCTGATGATGATCGCGGGCAAGGGCACGACCGCGTTGAAAGACCCCGGCCAGTTTGTCGGCTTTAACCGCGACGCGCGCAAAAACATCACAGATGTTTTTTTCCGGGTCAACGGCCTGCATATCGTTTTGTTCATCGACCGGGCGCACCGCGTGGGTAAAACCGATCCGGCGGGCATTGCGGATGTGTTCATCGAAAGTGCACTTTCCACGATCATCGACCTTGAGGATTCCGTGTCTTGTGTGGATGCAGCCGACAAGGTTGTCGGCTATCGCACGTGGCTGGGGCTGATGAAGGGGGATCTGGAGCAGGAACTCACCCGCGACGGAGAAACCTTTGTCCGCGATCTGAACCCTGATATCGGATGCGAGGGGCCACGCGGCGAGCCGGTCTTGCTCAAAGGACGCGCGTTGATGTTGATCCGCAATGTCGGGCCACACATGATTACACCTGCTGTGCTGGATGCGCAGGGCAACCAGATTGCCGAGCATCTGCTGGATGCGTTGGTGACGATCCTGTGCGCGCTGCACGACCTGAAGCGGGAGCGCGAGCTGCCGCGCAACTCTCCGGCGGGGTCGATCTATGTTGTAAAACCAAAGCTGCACGGACCCGAGGAAGTTGCGCTGACAGATCAGATTTTTGCCGCCGTGGAACAGTTGATCGGATTGCCTGCCAACACCGTAAAAATGGGGATCATGGACGAAGAGCGGCGGACGTCGGTCAATCTGGGGGCGTGTATTGCACAGGCCGCCGACCGGGTGGCATTCATCAATACCGGTTTTCTGGACCGGACCGGCGACGAGATACACACCTCGATGGAAGCCGGGCCGATGTTGCCCAAAGGCGAGATGAAGGGGGCCGCGTGGTTTGCCGCCTACGAGGACCGCAATGTCGATACCGGCATGATTTTCGGTCTCAAAGGGCGTGCACAAATCGGCAAGGGCATGTGGGCGCAACCCGATCTGATGGCCGATATGATGGCCACAAAAAGCGCGCATCCCATGGCGGGGGCCACAACCGCTTGGGTCCCGAGCCCGACCGCCGCGACCTTGCATGCCACGCATTACCACGAGATCGACGTTTTCCAGCGGCTTTATGATATCTCGAAAGAGGCGAAAGGCGAGCAACGTCAACCTCTTGACAAGTTGCTTGAAATTCCGCTCCTGACCCACGAGATCGCGCCCGCTGATCTGATCCGCGAGATCGAGAACAGCTGTCAGAGCATTCTGGGCTATGTCGTGCGCTGGATCGACCACGGTGTGGGATGCTCGAAAGTGCCTGATATCAATGACGTTCAGCTCATGGAAGACCGCGCGACCTTGCGGATTTCGGCACAGGGGCTGGCCAACTGGTTGCATCATGCGCTGATCACCAAGGATCAGGTCATGGACGCGCTCAGAAAGATGGCCGAGGTCGTGGATGAACAAAACGCGGTCAATGCCGGCTACAGCCCGATGGCACCGGATTATGACGGGTTGGCGTTTCAGGCAGCGTGTGACCTGATATTCGAGGGGCGCGTGCAGCCGTCCGGCTATACCGGTCCGATCCTGCATGCCCGCCGGATCGAAGCCAAAGCGCGCGCAATTTAAGAATGCCAGCCTGTGCCGCGTCCTGAAACGGAAGGTGGCACAGGCGACCGGCGCGGCGCCATGTGACGCGTTTCGTGCCATTCGGGGGCACAAGGCCGGTCAACCGGCTTTTCGGGGCTGTTGCGCGGTTCGCGGTGTGTTGACCTGCGAGTGCGCTCTGCTAAACCCTGCCCAACACCTCAAGGAATTCAAAATGCATCTTTTCGCCGATATCCATGCGCTTGTCCTCAAGACACTGGCTGATTTCACCGCTGATGGCGTGCTTCCGGCGGGGCTTGATTTCGGGGCCGTCTCGGTCGAGCCGCCACGCGATCCGGCGCATGGCGACATGGCTACGAATGCGGCGATGGTGCTGGCCAAACCCGCAGGGTTGCGCCCGCGCGAGATTGCCGAATTTCTGTCGGACAAATTGCTTGAGGACCCGCGCATTGCCTCGGCCGAAATTGCAGGGCCGGGCTTTTTGAATCTGCGCCTTGCGACGGATGTCTGGGCCGATGTGACACGCGCGGTCATTTCCCAGGGGCCGGCCTTTGGCCGCTCGAATGTGGGGCAGGGGCGGCGTGTGAACGTCGAATATGTCTCGGCCAATCCTACGGGGCCGTTGCATGTGGGTCACACCCGTGGCGCGGTTTTCGGTGACGCATTGGCCAGCCTGCTGGCGTATTCGGGGCATGATGTGACACGCGAATATTACATCAATGATGGCGGTGCACAGGTCGATGTGCTCGCGCGGTCGGTCTATCTGAGATATCTGGAGGCCCACGGTCGCGAGGTTGATTTTGTCGACGGCACTTACCCCGGGGATTATCTGATCGCAGTCGGTGCCGACCTGAAAGAGGCCGTCGGTGACGCCTATGTCGGCCAACCCGAAGATGTGTGGCTGGCAAAGGTCCGGACCTTTGCGACCGATGCGATGATGGCGTTGATCCGTGCGGATCTTGCCTCGTTGGGGGTTCGAATGGATGTCTTCTTCAGCGAAAAGTCGCTTTATGGGACGGGCCGGATCGAGGCCGCGATCGAGGATCTCAAATCGCGCGGGTTGATCTATGAAGGGGTGCTCGAGCCGCCCAAAGGCCAGCTTCCCGAAGACTGGGAGCCGCGCGAGCAAACTTTGTTCCGCTCGACGGCGCACGGCGACGATGTGGATCGCCCGGTTCAGAAATCAGACGGGGCGTGGACGTATTTCGCGCCGGATATTGCTTATCATTATGATAAGGTTTCCAGAGGCTTCGACGCGCTTATTGATGTTTTTGGTGCAGATCATTCCGGCTATGTGAAACGAATGAAGGCGGCCGTTTCAGCGGTGTCCGGCGGTGCGGTATCGCTTGATGTCAAGCTGGTTCAGCTGGTGCGTTTGTACCGCAATGGCGAGCCGTTCAAAATGTCCAAACGCGCGGGCACCTTTGTGACCTTGCGCGATGTGGTTGACGAGGTCGGTGCGGATGTGGCGCGCTTTGTGATGCTGACGCGGCGCAATGACGCCCCGCTTGATTTCGACTTCGCGCAGGTTCTTGAGCAGTCCAAGGACAACCCGGTTTTTTACGTTCAATACGCCCATGCACGGGTGCAGTCGGTCCTGCGCAAGGCTATCGAGGCAGGCGTCGCGGTGGATGATGCGGCGTTGTGCGCGGCTGACCTGTCGGGCAATGTGCACCCTGCGGAAATCGCGTTGGCGGCAAAAATCGCCGAGTGGCCCCGCCTTGTGGAGATTGCGGCGCGCACGAACGAGCCGCACCGGATCGCGTTTTATCTGTACGAGTTGTCGGCGTTGTTCCACGGGCTTTGGAATCGCGGCAATGACGAAACGCACCTGCGCTTTTTACAAACCGGTGACGCTGCGGGCTCTCAGGGGAAAATTGCACTGCCGCGTGCCGTGGCCGTTGTTATTTCCGCAGGTCTTGGTATCCTTGGCGTAACTCCGGCAAACGAAATGCGCTGATCTTAAATTGCGCCAAGGTCCGGGGAAGCAGGCAACAGCCCGGAGCGTGCGCACAGAATGCCGCCCGGGCGCAGTAATACGAGGCGAGCATGATGGACCCTGTGGGGAATGGCCCGGTGGTGACCGGGCATTGGCGCGCAGCCGAGCAGGCGGGTGAGAACTCGGCCTACCGCGCGGCGAAGTCCGATATTTCTGATACTCTGGACGCCGGGATCCTGAATTGGGCCGGCGCGTTCCTGTCTGTCGGGCTGATCGCCGGGCTGGGCGTGTGGGGGTATCAGCTGATCACCCGTGACGTCAGCAGCGTGCCGATCGTGCGCGCGCTGGACGGTCCGATGCGGGTCCTGGCCGACAATCCGGGCGGTGAATTGCAGGTTCAAAAGGGGTTGGCGGTAAACTGGCTTCAGGCTTCGGGCAGTGCAGAGGCTCCGGCCGACCGGCTGGTGCTGGCCCCCGAAATTGCCCTGTTGACTGATGCCGATACCCCGCGCTCAGGCCTGCGGCCCAAGCCACGCAGCGTTGAAACAGCGGAGGCGCCACCTTTCGGGCAAATGCAGGGTGCGCAAAACCAGGACGGTACCGAACGTCTGATTGTGGCGCGACTGGATCAACCTGACGCGGCCATTGCCGCGGGTCCACCGGACCCTTTGGCAAAGGCGCTCGCACTTGTTGACCAGTTGAGCGCGTCGGCAACGCCGCTGTCGGGAACGATCCGGGATCTGCCTTTGGGGGCGGGGTCGCAAGGCGTGCAAACGTCCGGCGCCCAGCCTGTCGGCACAGGATCAAGCACACGCGCCGCGGTTGAACTGGCGCTTGCCTCGGGCGCCAGCGCTTTGTCCGGTCTCGAGACTTTGGGTCTCGACAAGAACGTAACGCCGCTGGCGACCGAAGGGATCGTGCGATCACCGCGTCCCGCAAAGCGTCCTGCCGTACGCCAGCAAACATCGCTGATCACACTGGCGTCTGTGGCCCCCGAAATGACATCCGATATTGCCGCCGCCGTGCCTGCCGGTACCCGTCTTGTTCAACTCGGAGCGTTCGAGACGGCCGAATATGCACAAGTCGTTTGGGACAATCTGCTTACCAGCCCGTCCTTTCGTCCGTTGATGCTAGATAAGCAGCGCCTTGTTCAGGAAGCTCAATCGGGGGGGCGGACGTTCTTCAGGTTACGGGCTGTCGGGTTTGCCGATCTGGCGGATGCGCGCCGGTTTTGCGCCGCCCTTGTCGCCGAAAAGGCCGATTGTATTCCGGTTGTCGCCAGATGACCCCTTCGGGGGCATATATCTTTGGCTGTAGTGGCCCGGATTTGTCACAGGCCGAACGTGCCTTTTTTAAGACGGCGCAGCCTTGGGGTTTCATTCTGTTTGCGCGAAACATCGAAACGCCCGAACAAGTGCGCCGGCTGACACGTGACTTGCGGGCCGCCGTCGGATGGCATGCGCCCGTTCTGGTGGACCAAGAGGGCGGGCGGGTGCAGCGTTTAACCCCGCCGCACTGGTCGCAATTTTTACCCCCGATGGAGCAGATCGCGCGCAGCGGGCCGGACGGGGCGGCGCGTGCGCTGTTTGTCCGGATGCGGCTGATCGCCGACGAGCTTTGCGGTATCGGCATTGATGTCAATTGTGCCCCGATGGCCGATATCGCGTCTTCTGCGACACATCCGTTTTTGCGCAACCGCTGCTACGGGAGCGATCCGGTTCAGGTGGCGGTAAATGCGCGCGCGGCGGCGCAAGGGCTGTTGGCGGGCGGTGTGCTGCCGGTTCTCAAACATATCCCCGGACACGGGCGCGCAAGCGTGGACAGTCATCTTGAAACACCGGTTGTCGAGGGCGATCTGGTGGCACTGGCCCCCGACTTTGCCCCGTTTGCGGCTCTTGCCGATCTTCCGCTGGCGATGACGGGGCATCTGGTTTTTCCGGCTCTTGATCCGGGAGTGCCGGCAACGTCGTCGCCGGTCATTATCGGCATGATCCGCAAGATGATCGGGTTTGACGGGCTTTTGATGACCGATGATATTTCGATGCAGGCCCTGACCGGAAGTGTCGCCGAGCGCAGTGTGGCAAGTCTTGAGGCGGGCTGTGATATTGTTTTGCATTGCAACGGGGTGATGAACGAGATGCAGCAGATAGCGGGGGCTTGCGGCTCTCTTGCGGGCAGCGGAGCAGAGCGTGCGCAACGCGCTTTGGCGCAGCGCGTGGCGCCCGAGCCGATGGACCGGCCCGCCCTTGAGGCGGAGTTGGCGGCCTTGATCGGGATAGCCCTTGACGGGGCGGCGGTGAATGGAGCGGCGTGATGGCCCAGGAGCTTGATTTCGGGGACCGTGTCGCAGAGCGGCTTGCCGCCGAGGCGCTGATTGTGGATGTGGACGGGTTCGAAGGACCGCTTGATCTTTTGCTGACGCTCAGCCGCACGCAAAAGGTTGATCTGCGCCGCATTTCGATCCGTCAACTGGCCGAACAATATCTTCTTTTTGTAAATCGTGCCAAGGAGTTGCGGATCGAGCTTGCGGCGGATTACCTTGTGATGGCGGCGTGGCTTGCATTTCTTAAATCGCGGCTCTTGTTGCCGCCCGACCCAAGCGATGCCGGCCCAAGCGGGGCCGAGCTTGCTGCGCATCTGGCGTTTCAGCTGGAGCGGTTGTCGGCCATGCGCGAGGCCAGCGCAAAGCTGATGGCGCGGGATCAAAAAGGGCGTG
>JBLHUT010000093.1:0-11612 GCA_047629975.1 Paracoccaceae bacterium | reverse complement strand
CGCGTCTGTCAAAGAGGGTTGGACCGACCTGATCGAGGGTCTTGTGATCGGTGCGCGAAACATGATCGGCATCGGCATTGCGACGGCCACCGCCGGTATCATTGTGGGCGCGGTCAGCCAGACCGGTGTGGGGTCTGCCCTTGCTGATGTGGTCGAGGTGCTTTCGGGTGGCAATATCCTTGCGATCCTGTTCCTGACGGCTGTGTTGTCGTTGATCCTCGGGATGGGCTTGCCGACGACGGCGAACTATATCGTGGTGTCGGCACTGCTTGCGCCGGTGATCGTTACCCTTGGGCAGCAGAACGGGCTGATTGTACCGTTGATTGCGGTGCATTTGTTCGTGTTCTACTTCGGGATCATGGCGGATGTGACGCCTCCTGTCGGGTTGGCAAGTTTTGCGGCCGCGGCAGTATCGGGCGGTGATCCGATCAAGACCGGCGTTATCGCCTTTTTCTACAGCCTCCGGACGGCGGCACTTCCGTTCTTGTTCATCTTCAACACAGAACTCTTGTTGATTGATGTGACGATGGGGCAGGGCATATTCGTGTTCATTGTGGCAACGGTGGCAATGCTTTTGTTTGCGGCTGCCACGCAGGGGTGGTTTCTGGCCAAAAACCGGTTCTATGAATCTGTGGCGCTTATTCTTGTGGCCTTTACGTTGTTCCGTCCCGGTTTCTGGATGGATATGGTGGCGCCGCCCTTTATCGAGGAAGCCCCCGCCGCGATTGTTCAGGCCGCTCTTGCGACGCCAGCAGGGGATGATCTGCGCATTCGTGTGGCAGGGCTGAACGATCTGGGGGATCCGATCAACTTTGTGGCGCTGGTACCGATCGGCGACGAGGCCACGGGCGAAGAACGCCTTGAGGCAGCGGGGCTGATGTTCCGCGATGCGGACGGCAAGATGCTGATTGACGACGTGGCCTTTGGCAGTGCGGCGGCGGATGCGGGGCTTGACTGGGATCAAGAGGTTCTGCGGGTTTTGCGGCCCATCGGGCAGCCCAGCAAATATCTGATGTTCATTCCGGCTTTGCTGGTTCTGGGGGCGATCGTGATGTTGCAACGTGGGCGCAACGCGGCGAATGCGTCGCGCAAACAGGCGGTTTGAAAGGGGTACGGCAATGTATAAAAATGTTCTTCTTCCCATCGATCTGAACCACGAGGCATCCTGGCGCGCGGCGCTGCCACAAGCCGCAGAACTGGTGCGGGCCTCGGGCGGGGTACTGCATGTGATGACGGTGTTGCCGGATATGGGCGCGGCACTGGTCGAAAACTACTTTCCCGACGATTACCGGGAAACGGCCCTCAAAGCAGCCGAAGGGGCGGTTGAGGCGCTGATCAAGGCACATGTCCCCGAGGGCGTATCTGCCAGACCCCACCTTGGATACGGCAAAATCCACGATTGCATATTGTCCACGATGGAGGATGTCAGTGCGGATTTGATCGTTATGGCGTCTCATGCGCCGGACCGTGTCCGCGAGTTTCTGGTCGGGTCGCAAGCGGACCGGGTGGTGCGCAGATCGCCTGTTTCCGTTCTGATCGTTCGAGCATAATACAACAAGATTCGAGGCGTATTTTGTTGCGCAATCCTGCGCACCGCCTCGTGTCACGGAGAACTACAAGCTATGATTCCCTTTGCTATTGCAGGCGTGCAGATGCACGTGAATGCGTTGCATTCGAATGTTGAAGGCATGGTCCACCGGATCGATATTCTGATGGCGCGTTTTCCATGGACGCAGATGGCTTTGTTCAGTGAGTTGGCCCCTTACGGTCCTTTGAACAAGTTCGCCCAGCCCTTTGAGAATGATGCTGTAAAAGTGTTTTGCGAAACCGCGCGGCGCCACAAGATCTGGCTTATTCCCGGATCGATGTTCGAAAAAGCACCGGATGGACGGATCTATAACACGTCGGTCGTGATCAATCCCGATGGCGACATCGTCACCAGCTACCGCAAGATGTTTCCGTTCCGCCCCTACGAGGCAGGGGTCGAGGCGGGAACTGAATTCTGTATCTTCGATGTGCCGCATGTCGGCCGTTTTGGCCTGTCGATTTGTTATGACATCTGGTTTCCCGAAACGACACGTCAACTGACCAGTCAAGGGGTCGAGGTGCTGTTGCACCCTGTGCTTACGGGCACCACCGACCGCGACGCCGAGTTGATGATCGCGCGGGCGACGGCGGCGCAGTTCCAGTGTTATGTCATTGATGTAAACGGGCTTGGTGCGGGCGGTGTGGGAAAATCGTGCGTGATTGATCCGTCGTCGACTATTCTGCACCAATCCGCGGGCCAGGAAGACATGTTCCCGATCGAAGTCGATCTGAGCATGGTTCGCCGGCAGCGTGAAACCGGCATGAAGGGTCTTGGTCAGGTGCTCAAAAGCTTCCGCGACCGGTCAGTGGATTTTTCGGTCTATGACCGCGCAAGTGGAACGGACGCCTTTCTGAACACGCTCGGGCCGCTGGAAACTCCGATGCAAGGGTCGCGGGCGGGGTTGCACGTGGATGTGCCCACTGAACCCGTTTCTTCAATTTATAACGGCATATCCGATGTGCCTGCAATCGTACCCGAAATTGGACTTGATGGCGATCTTTCCGCCATTATCGGAAAAACAACGCTGGGATAGCCAGAGATGCACAGGCGCCCCGGGGGCGTTTGTGCAGGCTCATGCGCCATCCCGCTCAAACGGAGAATAATCTATGCATTCAGTGAATGAGTATTACTCGGCGATTCAACTCCGGTCTGACAGGTGGAGTGCGCTTCGAGCCGCGGCAAACGGTCTTGTGCGGGAAACGCGCAAGGCCAAGCTTGAAAAGCTGAGCAAGCAGGTCGAGGATCTGTTCGTGTCGCTGGCCCTGATCGAGCCTTACTGGGCCTTTCCGGGGATGGCTGCATTCGATCACCTGCGCCGCCAGATGGAGCATGGCAATTACGACGATCTGGCTTTTTCGATCAACCGCGTCACGCGTGCGTTGACCACGGGGGCGTATCGCCGACGGCACATCCCGCTGGACCATGACCTGCACGATTCCGATGAACAGGACGACGAGGCGCTGCAATCACCCGAAGCCCGCGCGATGACCAAGCCCTATTTCGAGGTGCTGATCGTTGATAGCGTGTCGGAGCATCAGGAGCGGTGGCTCAAGAGCAACGTGTTGCGGATGCGCCGCCACGAAGACCCGTTCATGTACGAAGCCGTTGTGGTGCCCAGCCTCGAGGATGCGCTGATTGCGGTTTTGTTCAACCACAACATTCAGGCGATCGTCGTGCGGCCGGGCCTTGTGCTGAAGTCCAAGCTCGACCAGCCCATTTTGACAAAATACCTGAACCGCGCGGGTGGACCCGACGAGATCGACGCCTTGCAAGCCGAGGATTACGGCCCGGAGTTGTGCCGCTTGCTGGCGCGGGTGCGCCCCGAGCTTGATGCCTATCTGGTGACCGAACGCTCGGTCGAGGACATCGCCGGGCTTGATCTTGGAGTATGCCGGCGGGTCTTTTACAATCAGGAAGACTTCATGGAGTTGCACCTGAATATCCTGCGCGGGGTGCAGGCGCGGTACAAAACGCCGTTCTTTACCGCGTTGGTCGAATATTCCAAGCAGCCCACCGGCGTGTTTCATGCGATGCCGATCAGCCGGGGCAAGTCGATTACCCGCTCGCACTGGATTCAGGACATGGGGGCGTTTTACGGCCCCAATATTTTCCTTGCCGAAACCTCTGCCACTTCTGGCGGGCTTGATTCCCTGTTGGAGCCGCACGGCCCGATCAAGGAGGCGCAGGAACTTGCCAGCCGTGCCTTTGGCTCAAAGCAGACGTTCTTTGCGACGAACGGCACATCGACCTGTAACAAGATCGTGGTGCAGGCATTGGTCCGGCCGGGCGATATCGTGCTGGTGGACCGCGATTGTCACAAGTCGCACCATTACGGCATGGTGCTGGCGGGCGCGCAGGTCATGTATCTGGATAGCTATCCGTTGAATGAATACTCGATGTACGGCGCTGTACCGCTGCGCGACATCAAGGAAACCCTGCTGGGCCTCAAGGCGGTGGGGCGGCTTGATAAAGTGCGGATGTTGCTGCTGACCAACTGCACCTTTGACGGGATCGTTTATAACGTCGAGCGGATGATGGAGGAATGTCTGGCGATCAAGCCCGACCTGATTTTCCTATGGGACGAGGCGTGGTTCGCGTTTGCCCGTTTTGGCCCGACCTATCGCCAGCGGACAGGGATGCATGCCGCCAAGATGCTGCGCGAACGGTTCAAGACCCCAGCCCATATCGCGGCCTATAAAGCACAGCAAAAAGAGCTGGAGGGTGCGGATGACGAAACCTTGCTGAACACGCGCCTGATCCCGTCGCCAAAGGCGCGCGTGCGGGTCTATACCACGCAATCGACCCACAAGACCCTGACCAGTTTGCGGCAGGGCTCCATGATTCACGTGAACGATCAGGACTTCAAGGGAGAGGTCGAGCAAAGCTTCCACGAAGCATACATGACCCACACCTCGACCTCGCCTAATTACCAGATTATCGCCTCTCTGGATGTCGGACGCCGGCAGGTCGAACTTGAAGGGTTCGAATTTGTACAGCGGCAGGTCGAGGCCGCAATGTCGATGCGCCGTGCCATTTCAACCCATCCGCTTTTGCAAAAGTACTTCAAGGTACTGACCGCAGGCGACATGATCCCCGAGGTCCACCGCGAAAGCGGCGTCACAAGTTATTACGACCCCGAACAGGGCTGGACAGACACTTGGGAATGTTGGGAAAAGGACGAATTCGTTCTTGATGCGACGCGCGTGACGCTTTTGGTCGGGGGGACGGGTTGGGACGGCGACACGTTCAAGAACAAGATCCTGATGGATAAATACGGCATCCAGATCAACAAGACGTCACGCAATACTGTGCTTTTCATGACCAATATCGGGACGACACGGTCTTCTGTGGCTTATCTGATCGAGGTTCTGGTCGAGATCGCCAAAGAGCTTGACGAATTGCACGATGACGCCTCGCGGATGGAAAAGCTGTCGTTTGACCGGCGGGTCAAGAACCTGATGGAAGATCTTCCGCCACTGCCTGATTTCAGCCGCTTTCACGATGCCTTCCGTCCCGACGACAGCATCGTAGCGGGCGATATCCGCAGCGCGTTTTTCCTGAGTTATGACGAAAAGAACTGTGATTACCTTGAACTGGACGGGTCGTTGAAGGCGGCGATGGACAGCGGGCGAGAGGTCGTCTCGGCTTCGTTCATCATTCCCTATCCCCCCGGTTTCCCGATTCTGGTTCCCGGACAGGTGATCAGTCATGAAATTCTGGCGTTCATGCGGGCGCTGGATGTGAATGAAATCCACGGTTACCGCGCCGATCTTGGCCTTCGGGTCTTTACTTCTGATGCGCTCAATTCGCGTGTCGCCCAGAAACTTCTTCCAGCAGCCGAATAAGCAGAGGACAGACATATGTCGACGACAATACTCAGGAATATCTCGGAGATCCGACGGTTCTTTCACCGGAACGAAGACCCGATCTACTTCATTTCGGCCACCAACTTCAATCTTCTGGGGCTGGACGAATGGGTGAAGAACTTCAAATATATCTGCTACATCGACTGTTATGGCGGCAAGCACCCGAACGTGTTCTGCCCCTCCGAGCAGCCGCACGCAGAGTTCCAGTCGATCGAGGACATCAACAACTATCTGTTGCAGCACAAGGAAGTCATCGACTTTATCAAGCGTCGCGGCGGCAAGCCCAAGTTTGTGTTCCTGATGTTTGACGAGGAAACTGAGCGTTTGTCAAAAGAACTGGGCGCCGATGTCTGGTTCCCAAAGGCCAAATTGCGCACCTCGATGGACAACAAGATCGAAACGGTCCGTATCGGCAACAAAGCCGGCGTGCCATCGGTGCCCAATGCGCTGGCCGAGGTGACGAGCTATGAAAACCTGCGCGAGACGTGCGAAAAGGCGGGCATCGGCCACGACCTTGTGTTGCAGTCGGCGTTCGGGGATTCAGGCCACACCACGTTCTTCATCAAATCCGAAGCAGACTTTCGCCGCCACGAGCACGAGATTATCGGCGAGGGCGAGATCAAGATCATGAAGCGGATTGATTGCCGTGGCTCGGCAATCGAGGCATGTGCCACCAAAGAAGGCACAATCGTTGGCCCGTTGATGACCGAGCTTGTGGGTTTCAAGGAATTGACACCTTATCGGGGGGGCTGGTGTGGCAACGAGATCCTCTCGACGGCATTCCCGCCAAAGGTGCGCGAAAAAGCGCGTGATCTGACGTTCAAATTCGGTGAGCAACTTCGCAAGGAGGGATATCGCGGGTATTTCGAGCTTGATTTCCTGATCGACAAAAAGACCGGTGATCTTTGGTTGGGGGAGTTGAACCCGCGCATCACCGGTGCGTCGTCCATGACCAATCACGCCGCGTTTGCCCATGCGGATGCACCATTGTTTCTGTTCCACCTGCTTGAATTCTCGAGAAAGAAGTTCAACCTTGATGTGGACGAGTTGAACAATCGCTGGGCTGATCCGTCGATGATCGACAGCTGGTCGCAGATGGTTATCAAGCACACGGACGATTCGGTCGATATCTGTACCGAAGCCCCCGAGACCGGCATTTACAAAATGCTGGAGGACGGTCGTGTCGTTTATGACCGGTTCGATTATCACCGTCGTGCCGTTGAATCCGAGAACGAAGCGTTCTTTTTGCGCATTCTCCAACCGGGCGACTACCGGTACGAGGGCGCGGACATCGGAATTCTGGTGACACGAGGGCGGTCGATGACCAAGAGCTTTGATCTGAACGAGCGGGCCAGGAAGTGGATCCACGGGATCAAAAGCACTGTCGCGGCCAAACCTTTGCCTGTTGCCGAAGCGGGGCCTGCCTTTGCGGATCCTGCCTTCAAGATCATGTAAGGTTCTTCCCTGACATGATGTGGCGTGCGCTCTCCGAAGATATGCCCGGCCCGAAATGGGCCGGGCTGTTTGCCGAATACTGGCCTGCCTACCGGCGTTGGTGGCTCAAAGAAGGTGAATCAGCACGCCCGACGTTCCTTGAATGTCGCCGCGCGCTAAAACAGCACATGCCTGAAATGGTGCCGCTTTACGACACGTTGTGCGAGCTGGCGGGGGGGGGCGATCACGCGGCGCGTTTTCTGAGCTTTTATTCTCCGCCGCCCTATCTTTCGGGCTGTTCACAAGCGATCTGGACAGGCGAAGAGCCTGTTCTGGTGCGTAATTACGATTACAATCCGAATGCCTTTGACAGTCTGATCCTGAACACCAACTGGCAAGGACGTCGGGTGATGGGCACCTCGGACGGGCTGTGGGGGCTGGTTGACGGGATGAACGATGCGGGGCTTGCGATATCGCTGACCTTTGGGGGGCGGCGGGTTGTGGGCGAGGGTTTTGGCGTGCCGTTGATCTTGCGCTATGTTTTGCAGACCTGCACCACTGCCGAAGAGGCAGGCAAGGTTCTGGCGCGCATTCCGACCCACATGAGCTATAATGTGACCGTTCTGGATGAAAAACGGCGTTATCTGACGGCGATGATGGCGCCTGATCGCCCGGCTGTTCTGACCCATGCCGCGGTGGCCACCAATCATCAGGACGCGGTTGAATGGATCAGTCACGCCCGTTTTACCGCGACAGTCGAGCGCGAGCGTTTCTTGTTGCAACGCCTGACCCTGCACCGCGATCCCGAAGAGAAATTCATCGGCGCGTTTCTCAAGCCGCCATTGTACTCCACGGCATTTTCGGCGGGTTTCGGCACGCTTTATACCGCGGTCTACCGCCCCCGCAAACGCGAGATGGAGATCCGCTGGCCGGGCACCGTCTGGCCCATGTCGCTGACCGAATTTTCAGACGGGGCGCGCAACGTGCGTATTCCCGGTGCTGCCTGACCCAAAGGACCAAACCGATGTCCCACATTTTTCCACGTTCGATGAAAAACCTGCCGCCGATGGCCGTTTCAGGGCAGGGGTGCTACCTGACGGATGCGTCTGGCAAGCAGTACCTTGACGGATCGGGGGGGGCGGCTGTGTCGTGCCTTGGCCACGGTGACCGGACGGTAATTGACGCGGTCAAGGCACAGCTTGATACGCTGGCTTATGCGCATACCGGTTTTTTCACCTCTGCTCCGGCCGAGGCGCTGGCCGATCTTCTGGTGGCCCACGCGCCCGGAGATCTGGACCGTGTGTATCTTGTCTCTGGCGGATCAGAGGCAACAGAGGCTGCGATGAAACTTGCGCGCCAATATTTCGTCGAAAAGGGAGAGCCGTCGCGGGGCCGGATCATCGCCCGCAAGCAAAGCTATCATGGCAACACGATCGGCGCGCTTTCAGCGGGGGGAAATGCATGGCGCAGGGCGCAATTCGGCCCGCTTCTGATCGACGTCAGCCATATCGACCCGTGCTATGAATACCGCCTGCGCGAAGACGGTGAAACGCTGGAGGCGTATGGCCTGAGAGCCGCAAACGCGCTTGAGACGGAATTGCTGCGTGTGGGGCCGGAAAATGTGATGGCCTTTATGGCAGAGCCGGTTGTCGGTGCCACGGCGGGGGCGTTGACCGCAGCACCGGGATATTTCCGCCGCATCCGCGAGATTTGCGACCAATACGGGGTCTTGCTGATCCTCGACGAGGTCATGTGCGGCATGGGGCGGACGGGGGCTCTTTTTGCCTGTGAGCATGACGGGGTGTCGCCTGATATTTTGTGTATCGCCAAAGGTTTGGGGGCCGGATATCAACCGATTGGTGCAATGATGTGCAGCCGCCGGATTTACGACACAATTGCGCAGGGGTCGGGTTTTTTCCAGCACGGTCATACTTATCTCGGGCATCCAACGGCTGCTGCTGCGGGTCTGGCGGTGGTCAATGCGGTGCTTGACCGTGGGCTTGTGGGGCGTGTTGCGACGCTGGGTGACACGCTGCAAAACGCGCTGCGCACACGGTTTGGCCAGCATCCGCATGTTGGCGATATCCGCGGGCGGGGTCTGTTTGTCGGGGTTGAACTGGTGCACGATCGCGGCACGAAAGCGCCGTTCGATCCGTCCGTCAAGTTGGCGGCAAGGATCAAGGCGGCGGCGTTTGATGCGGGGCTTATCTGTTATCCGATGAGCGGTACCATTGATGGCCAAACCGGCGATCACGTTCTGCTTGCGCCGCCGTTTATCATCGAGGAGCCGCAGATCGACGAGCTGGTTGACAAGTTGGCGACGGGCATCGAGCGGGCGCTGGTACAGGCGGGGGCGTGACACCGGCGCGTATTGTGAAGTGACCTTGCGTCGCGCGCTGGCCTTTTATGTTGATTCCTGACAGGTTTTGACCGAGGGTGTTTGCGTTAACATTTCGATTTCCCCACCCCTGAATATATCGGTGAGCGCCCATGACGCCCTTTGTTAAAGTTGTTGTTTTGCTCGGCTGTGCCGTCTGGCCAGTGAGTGGAGTGCTGTCACAAGAGCCGGTGCGGGCCCCGTTGCCGAATGTTCAGGTCACGCCGGTGACGCAAACCGCGATCAAGAGCACGGCATTTGTGTCGGGGACGCTTGTGGCGCGGCAAGAGGTTTTAATTCATTCTAGGGTCTCGGGCCCCGAAATCACCGCCCTGCTGGTCGATGTCGGAGACAAGGTCACGGCACAACAAGTCCTTGCGCGGTTGAACGATGCAACGCTTTCCATGCAGCTTGAACAGGCAAACGCGAACCTTGCGGCGGCGCGTGCCGGCGTTGCACAAGCCAACGGGGCGCTTGTGTCGGCGCGGGTGTCCGCGACGCAAGCGGGTCTGGATCTAGAGCGGAGCAGGATTCTGCGCAATCGCGGCGATGTGGCTCAGGCGACACTGGATCAGGCAACGGCAAAGGCCCGAAGTGCGGATGCAACGGTCGGCTCGGCTGTTGCGGGGACGCTGTTGGCAAAGGCGCAGGTGGCACAGGCCCAAGCAGCACTCGATCTGGCGGGTCTCAACCTGTCATGGACGCAAATCGTAACACCCGTTGCGGGCACGGTTCTGTCCCGCGATGCGCAATTGGGCGGGCTGAGTGGCGACGCGGGGCAACCCTTGTTCCGAATTATTGCCGACAGTCTGGTCGAACTGGAAGCAGGGGTGGTCGAAAGTGATCTTGCGCGCCTCACGATCGGCGATCCGGCCGTTGTGCAGATCACCGGTTTTGCGCCGCTCGAGGGCAGGGTGCGGCTTATCTCTCCGTTCGTCGACCCCCAGACGCGATTGGGCAGCGTGCGGATATCTTTTGAAAATCCGGGTGACACGCGCACCGGGCTGTTTGCGCGCGCGGTTGTTGTGACCGACGCGTACGAGGCGTTGACCGTTCCGGCCAGTGCGATCCAGTCGATCGGGTCACAAGCCTTTACCAAGTTGGTTGTCGACGGGCGGGTCGAGCAACGCGCGCTGCGCACCGGCATTCTATCGGACGGGCGGCGCGAGGTGCTTGGCGGTGTGGCGCAGGGCGATCAGGTCATCGCGCGGGCGGGCGAATTTTTTCGGGATGGTGATCTTGTGAATCCGGTGCCGTTGCGTGTGCCATCAAGTGTAGCGGAGTAAAGACGATGAACATGTCCACATGGGCGATCCGCAATCCGGTGCCGTCGCTGGCGGGTTTTCTGGTTTTGTGTGTCATCGGGATGGTGGCGTTCTTTCAGCTGCCCGTGACACGGTTTCCCAATATCGATGTGCCGATCATCACGGTTGATATTTCCCAGGCGGGCTCTGCGCCGTCCGAGTTGGTGTCGCAGGTCACAAAACCGGTCGAGGATGCGATTGCTGCCGTGGCCGGCGTCCGGCATATGACCTCGGTTGCCTCCGACAGCCATTCCTCGACGACCGTCGAATTCGATCTGTCCATCGACAGTGATCGCGCGTTGAATGACATCAAAGATGCGGTGGCCCGCGTGCGCGGCACCTTGCCAGAGGCGATCTCCGAGCCGATTGTACAGCGGCTGGATGTAACCGGAGAGGCGATCATGACCTTTGCGGTGTCCGACCCGACCCGCAACATCGAGGATCTTTCGTTTTTCGTCGACGATGTTCTGGCCCGCGAGCTTCAGGGCGTGTCGGGATTGGGACGGATCACCCGTTTGGGCGGGGCGGACCGCGAGATCAAGGTCGAACTTGATGGCGACCGTTTGCTGGCCTTTGGCGTATCGGCCACCGATGTCAGCCGCCAACTGAGTCAGACAAACATCGATCTGGGCGGGGGGCGTGGCGATATCGGCGGACAGGAATTCTCGATCCGGGCTTTGGGGGGGGCTGCAAGCATCGACGACCTTGCCAACACGCCGCTGTCGATTTCCGGAGGCCGCACCGTGCGGATCGGGGATCTGGGCGAGGTCATCGACGGCCCGTCCGAAACCCGCAGCTATGCCACGCTTGATGGTCAACCTGTTGTGGCATTCGGTGTTTTTCGTGCCAGCGGGGCCAGCGACCTTACCGTCTCCGAAGGGGTGCGCGCCAAGTTGGCCGAGATCACGGCCCAGTATCCCGACATCAATCTGACGCTGATCGAGGATACCACCGAATATACCAACGGCAATTATCAAAGTGCGATGGAAACGCTTTATGAGGGGGCAGCCCTTGCTATCATTGTGGTGTTCCTGTTCCTGAAA
>JBLHUT010000092.1:0-11663 GCA_047629975.1 Paracoccaceae bacterium | reverse complement strand
GCGCATCAGGTCGATGTCGTGGATCAGGTTGATCAACACAGGCCCCGCTCCGGGCTGTGTGCGCCATTTCACATCGAAATACGCGTCCGGCTTATAAAGCCAGCACATCGCATTCAACGCGACAATCCGGCCAAGACGACCTGATTCAATCGCCGCTTTGGCGCTAGCGATCATCGGGTTATAGCGCCGGTGATGCCCGACAAGCAAAGGGACGTCGGCCCGCTGTGCCGCCTGCACCAGCCGCACACCCTGAGCCACATCGTCAGCCAGCGGTTTTTCGATCAACGCCGCAACACCGGCAGCCACACATTCAAGCCCGTGCGCCACATGCAACTGGTTCGGGGTCGCCACCACCACGCCATCCGGACGCCCCGCCGCAAACAGGTCCGACAGGGTCGGATAGTGGGGTACGTTATAGGCATGGGCGACTTCTGCACCTTGCGGGGCAGGATCGACAAAGGCACATAGTTGCGCCTCGCGTGCCGCATGAGCCGCGTGTATCTTGCCGATATTACCCGCGCCCAAAATCGCAATCCGCGCCGCTGATGTCATGGCTTGCCCCTCGTGTTACCAGATCGCAGAACGCTTAGGCCAAGCCGGCGCATAGGTGCAAGCCCCTTGGCCAGTACACCGCATCCGTATCAAAGGGTGACGTTCCACATATCAAAACCATCGCACCGCGCATCAGCAACGAGCATACCAAGCAAAACGGCAATCATGATCGCAAGCCACGGCAACGCACCCGACTCCATGCAAAACACCGTCAAACAAAACGCCCGTCGCAAGACAGACCGGTACGTGTAGCGGCACGCCTTTAGTAAATAGCGCCTGTTTGATAGAACGATCCCGCGTCAAAAACATGGTTGGCGGAGGTCACTCAGATAAACCTACCCTTTTTTTTCGTGGGGCCCTTTGGTTCCGGCGGAACAGCCCCTTGAAAGTAATTGACGACACTGACCAAGGGCCGTCTGGTTCTCACCTGACAAGAAAACAGGCCGGGCAAGCCGATGGCCCGCCCCTGAGCGACATGGCCCAGCGCATTATTATACTTCAAAGCTTAAAATCAGATATCCCGAAGATGGCACAATTATCCCTCTCCAGATCCAGCCAATTGACCCTTCGCAAAAGAGACGTCACCTTGGGCTCATGAAGGTGTCAACCCATTCACACTCCGCACCAGCCAGTCCAAGCTCAAAACAGGAACCCCACGTGACCTACTCCACCCTCGCCAAGCCCTCCGAAACAGGCGAAACCGGCATCGCCCTGACAAACCGGTTTTACACCGTGGCGGGCGTTGTGCCCTTTTTGGACGCCAATGCACGCCCGCCCGCGCCGTGCTTTTGCACGCGGGCGGCGTAGCACGTCATGCCCCCGTTCAGCCTCGCAGAGATAGAAGCCGCAGAGCGGATTATGGGCATCACCTATTCCGCCCGTGAACGCAAACAGATGGCCGACAACCTTGAGGACCAGATCGCGATGGCCCAAGCCCGCCGTACGATTATGCCTCTCAATGACAGCCCCACGGCCAGCCGGTTCGATCCGCGGCTGGCCGGATTTGTGATGCCCCACACCGCAGACCGGTTTGTGCCCGCCTCAGGCCCCGATATTCCGGATTTACCACACGACGCCGACGACATCGCCTTTGCCCCGCTCACCCATCTGTCCCATTGGATCGCCAGCGGACAGATCAGCAGCCACAGCCTGACAGGGATTTACCTTGAGCGGATGAGCCGGCTTAATCCGGTGCTTGAATGCTTTGCCACGATGACCCCCGAACTGGCCCTGCACCAAGCCGGCATCGCCGATGCGCACCTTGCAAAAGGCAAGTACCTTGGTCCGTTGCACGGCATTCCCTACGGCCTCAAAGACCTGATCGACACCGCCGGCGTCACCACCGGATGGGGCGCCGAACCCTTTCGGTCGCAGATCCCCGAAACCGACGGCGCAGTCACGCGGATACTGCAAGACGCGGGGGCTGTGCTTTTGGGCAAGACGACGCTGGGCGCGCTGGCGTACGGCGATCTGTGGTACGGCGGGCGCACCCGCAACCCGTGGAACCTGAACGAAGGGTCAAGCGGATCAAGTGCAGGATCGGCCAGTGCAACGGCAGCGGGTCTGTGCGGCTTTGCTATCGGCACCGAAACGCTGGGCTCGATCACCTCGCCTTCGCACCGGTGCGGCACGACCGGATTGCGCCCCACGTTCGGGCGGGTTTCGCGGGCGGGGGCCATGGCGCTTTGCCAATCGCTCGACAAGATCGGACCGATTTGCCGCAGCGTCGAGGACACCGCCATTGTGCTTGACGTGTTGAACGGCCCTGATACGGATGATCGCGGGTCCATCGCGGCGCCGTTCCATTTCGACGCAACGACAGATATTACCAAGCTGAGGCTCGGATATCTCCCCGCCGCCTTTGCGCAGGGCGCGACACCGGTCGACCACGCCGCCCTCGAGACGGCCCGCAGCCTCGGGATGACGCTCACGCCGCTCACCCTGCCCGACCTGCCCTATCCGGCGTTGATGAACCTGCTTTATGCCGAAGCCGCCGCCAGCTTCGAGGCTCTTACCCTCGGGGATATCGACGACACACTCGTCTGGCAGGAGGACAACGCATGGCCCAACACCCTGCGCAAGGCGCGGTTCCTGTCAGCCGTGGATCACGTACAACTTGACCGCTTGCGGTACACCGTGATGCAGGCACTGGATCAGCTTTTCAAAGAGGTCGATGTGATCATCGGCCCCTTCAGCACCGGCCCGATGCTGATTGCCTCGAACTTCACCGGGCACCCTTGTGTTCACCTGCGGGCGGGTTTTGCCGACCTTCCCAGCCGAAGCCCGGGCGGGCTGAGTGCCGGGCGGTTGGTCCCGCCACAAAACATCAGCGCCGCACTCTTTCGCGTTCCACACGGTATCTCGCTTTGGGGGCCGATTTTCAACGAAGGACCAATGCTTTGCGTCGCCATGGCCCTCGAAAAGGCTTTTGGCGTGCACCACATCCGCCCCGATTTTCCACGCTGAAACACCAATTATCTACTGGAGGACATTATGCCGATCAAGAACCGCATGGCACAGATGCACGCCGAGATCACTGCCTGGCGGCACGATCTGCATGCCCACCCCGAGCTGCTTTATGACACCGTGCGCACCGCAAGTATCGTCGCTGAAAAACTGCGCATGTTCGGTTGCGACGAGGTCGTCGAGCGGGTCGGTCAAACCGGCGTGGTCGCGCTTGTCAAAGGGCGCACAGACACGCGCGATGCCGTTGTCGGATTGCGCGCGGATATGGACGCCTTGCCGATATTGGAAGCGACAGGGGCCACCTATGCCTCGCGCACGCCGGGTAAAATGCACGCTTGCGGGCACGACGGGCACACGGCCATGCTGCTTGGGGCCGCGCAATACCTCGCACAGACACGTGCGTTTGACGGCACTGTCGCACTTGTCTTTCAACCCGCCGAAGAGGGCGGTGCGGGTGCCGATGCCATGCTACGCGACGGCCTTCTGGAGCGGTTCGGGATCACCGAGATCTACGGCATGCACAACGCTCCGAACCTGCCTTTTGGGCAGTTTGCGATCCGCACTGGTGCCTTTTATGCCGCCGTCGATTCCATCGAGATCACGGTAAAAGGGCGCGGTGGTCACGGGGCACGCCCCCACATGACGGTGGACACGACGCTTGCGGCTTCCGCCATCGTCATGGCGCTGCAATCCATCGTGTCACGCAACACCGATCCGCAGGCGGCCGCCGTCGTCACAATCACCAGCTTTCGAACCGAAAGCGACGCGTTCAATGTGATCCCCGAACATGTGACACTGCGCGGAACAATCCGCAGCTTCGATCCTGCAATCCGGACGATGATCGCAACGCGGTTGACCGAGTTGACCGATCTGACGGCCCAAGCCTATGGGGCCACAGCACAGGTTGAGTGGAGCGACGGATACCCGATGATGATCAACCATCCCGATGAAACCGGCTTTGCCGCCGCCGCCGCACGGCGCGTCTCGGATATGGTCGACACCCACGCACCCCGCACCACCGGCGGCGAGGATTTCGCCTTTATGTTACAAGCCTGCCCCGGTGCCTATATCCAGATCGGCAACGGCCCTTCCGCACAACTGCATCACCCTGAATATGACTTCAACGATGACATCATCCCGATGGGATGCTCCTTCTGGGCAGAGATAGCGGAAACACGGATGCCCCTGACGGGTCGTTAAGTTGTCGCGACCCCAAGCAGTCAAGGCTGCCTGAAAGGCGCCTGTCCCTCTAGCGGAGGTTGTAAATGCTCCTCACCTGCCCCCCGTGGGGCAGGTGCCACCGCGTGCAAAGCAGCCCTGCTCGCGCGCAATGCCCCGTGCGCTGATCACGCCATCAGATGAACCCTGTAACCGCGCGGGCAATCACACGCTCTTCGTCGGTCGCAATAACAAGAGCAGGGCGCGTCCCTTGCGAGATGACCCCCGCGCCTGCGGCATTCGCAGCAGGGTCAACCTCGAACCCGAGCCATACCAGCTCCGACAGCACACGCGCCCTGATCGGGGCGGAATTCTCTCCGATACCGCCCGTGAACACGATGCCGTCGATCCCTCCAAGGCTGGCGGCCAACGCGCCGATCTCGCGGACAATGCGCGCACAGAAATACGCCACCGCGCCTTGGGCCGCAGGCGCGCCCGACGCAAGCAGTTCGCGCATGTCGTTGGTTTCCCCCGACATCCCCAAAAGCCCGCTTTCGTAATACAAAAGCCGTTCAATCCCGGCTGCATCCATGCCCTCGTGGCCCATGAGATACAGCAAAACACCCGGATCAATCTGACCCGGCCGGGTGCCCATCGCCAACCCGTCAAGCGGCGAAAACCCCATCGTCGTGGCAATCGGCCTTCCTCCGTGCAGCCCGCAGGCCGATGTTCCGTTGCCCAGATGAAGCACCACAACCCGCCCTTTGTGCAGCGCGGGATACTCCTGTGCCAATTTCCCTTCGATAAACGCATAGCTCAACCCGTGAAATCCATAGCGCCGCACACCTTGCGCGTAAAACCGTTCCGGAAGCGCATAGGTATCATGCACCCAAGGATGCGCCCTGTGAAATCCGGTATCAAAGCAGGCCACTTGCGGAGCCTCGGGAAACGCCCGCATCGCGGCGCGCAAGCCGGCGGCATTGTGGGGCTGGTGCAACGGTGCCAACGGCTCAAGCGCCTCGATAGCTGCCAACTTTTCCGCATCCACGCGCACAGGGTCTGCAAAGTCCGGCCCTCCGTGCACAACCCGGTGCCCGACACCCGCCACGACACGTCCGCCAAGCATAGGGGCGATCGCCGCCAGAATGGCACGCACCGCGGCGTCGTGATCCGGTGCATCGATATCGGTTCGGGACTTGCGCCCCTGCGCCAGAACCTCCAGCCGCGCCGCGCCGCCGATCCGTTCGACCTGCCCGCGAAGTTCCTCCTTCATATCTTCCAGCCCGTACAAAGCAAACTTGATCGACGACGACCCCGCATTCAAAGTCAGCACAACACTCATGTCACAACCCGCCCGCGTGCGTGATACAATGCCGCCACCGCACACGACACCAGTCGTGCCTTGTCGTCATCCGCGCGACTTGTCAGAATGATCGGACACAGCGCCCCAAGAGCAACACCCGCAGCCCCCGCATGCGCCACAAAGCTCAATTCCTTTGCCAGCATATTCCCCGCTTCCATGTTCGGCACGATCAGGATTTCGGCCCGCCCGGCCACAAGCCCCTTGATCCCTTTGGTCTGTGCCGCCCCAAGGTCAATCGCGTTGTCCATCGCCAAAGGACCATCGACCAGCCCTCCGGTGATCTGCCCGCGCTCTGCCATTTTTGACAGCACTGCCGCATCGATCGTCGAGGGAATTTTCGGGGTCACCGTCTCGACCGCTGACAAAATCCCGACCTTCGGCTCCGCCAGCCCCAAGGCATGGGCCAGATCAATCGCGTTTTGCGTTATATCCACTTTTGTCGCAAGATCCGGTGCAATGTTGATTGCCGCGTCCGAAATCAGCAAAAGATGCGCCATTCCCGGCACATCCATCACAAACACGTGGCTGATCCGACGCCCGGTGCGCAAACCGGTGGCCCGTGCCATCACCGCCTCCAAAAGAACATCCGTGTGAATGCGCCCCTTCATCAAAGCCTTTGCACGCCCTGCGCGAACCAATTCAACAGCCAGCCGCGCCGCGGCTACGTGGGTGTCGGCCTCGATAATCTCCAGCCCTTCGATATTGCGCCCGATCTGTTCTGCGGCGGCCAGTATCTTGCTCCGGCAGCCAACAAGGATCGGCGTGATCAACGTGTGATCGGCCGCCAACAACGCGCCGCCTAACGCGTTCGGCCCCTCGGGGGCAACCACGGCGGCGGGGATCGGCGGCAGCGGTTCGGCCTGTTCAAGCAACAGATCAAAATGCCGGTGCCGCTGCACGGTCAACCCCGGCAGCGCGTCGATGGTGATATCACGGTCTTTTTCCGGGGCGATGACCTCGGCCTGTCCCTGTACGATCCGCTGTCCATCGGCGCGTGTCACCAGCGTATCAAGCCGCACGACACGCCCCGCTTCTTTGGCGACCACCGTAACACTTACCGTTAGCGTGTCTCCGGCAAGGGCCTCGCCCAGAAATTCAAAACTCTGCCGACGACACACGGTCCCGGGTCCGGGCAAAAGCGTACCCAACACACCGCTGATCAATGCCCCCAGCCACAATTCAGGTGCCACAGCCTCAACCACCCCGTCGCCGTCACCATCCTCGCGGGGCAAATGCAGCGGGTTCAGATTGCCCGAGGATTGCGCAAAAATATAAAGGTCGTCTTCGCGGCAAAGACGCGTCAGCGACGCCGTCATTCCAATTTCAAGCGCGTCGAACTTTGTGGCCTTCAGATGTGTCATGGCGCGGCACTCCTAAATAACGGATCAGATCAGGGCGGCCCAAAAACCGGTCCGTTGCGCCCGCCACAAACGGGCGTCATCCCGCCCCGAGCAGTCCCTGAATTTCCTTGCGGTACTCCGGCAGGCCCTTTGGCTCGCGGATCGGCGCCGCAGCTCCGGTAGATTGCCGGCCCCGCACCGTCATTTTACGTTCTGCCCAGGCCTTTACGTATTCGACGTTCTTTCCGTCCAGAAACGGGTTCGCCTTGATCACGCCCGCCCCCAGAACCTCGATAAGCGTGGCGTCATCATTGCTGGACAAGACCAGATGCGCCCCCTGCGCCCCCAGAAAATGCCCCAGATAAAGACGCCCTGCCGTGATCTGATGACCGCGGGCACGCAGAAAACTTTCCCCCTCGCGGGCAAGATTGGTCACCATCTCGCGGCTGATCGTCGGGTCCGTGCGCAGCGCCAGCAATTCGGTGCGGTCCATAGAGGCCGCAAGATCGGGGCGGTAGGTTTTCATCATCCGCAGCCATGTGCTTTCGATGAATTGCCCCAACCCCGTGGCGGTTGAAAGCGGGTTTTTGGCATTGGCATCGCCGGCACTTTCAACGCGGATAATCTGGTTGACCAAGGTTTCCACCGCCGTCCCCCCCGAGCTTCCCGGACCGCCCGATGACGACAGCGGGTCCACGGCCTTGCCGTTCAGGTACAGCTCGAAATGCAGGTGCGGCCCGGTAGAGCGCCCCGTCGTGCCGACACGACCGATCAAGTCTCCAGCGCGCACCTTGGCGCCTTGGGCGATCTCGAATTTATTGAGATGCGCATAGCGTGTCTCGAACCCGTTGGCATGGCCTATCTTTACCAGATTGCCGTACCCGCCGCCGTCACCGGCATAACTTATCGTCCCGTCAAAAGCGGCATGAATAGGCGTGCCCGTGGGGGCGGCCCAATCGACGCCTTTGTGAACCTTGACCGTCTTTAGAATTGGATGGGTCCGCGGGCCAAACCGCGATGTCAGGACCCCGTTGACCGGTGTCAACATCCCGGATCGCCCACCCCCCGCCTGTGGTTTGACCCCGAAGCATGCGTAATCGCCCCCCACAGCCACCTGATGGACAAAGCATTCGACATCCACGGATTGCCCCTTGAGCGCGATATAAAGCAATTGCCCCGCACCGGTTTCCTCTTCCAGCCGCTCGGCGCCGTACAACAGCATCATACGGTCACCGGGGTTGGCAAACGCGTTCAAGTCGCTTGACTTGGACAGCAGCGCAATCGCCTCGCCCACCACCGACGAAGGCACACGGTTCCGGATTGCTGCCGAATAAAAGGCATCCAGCATGCGGTATTTCTGTTCCTGCTGCACCGCTTCGACATCTGCGCCGGTATAATCGAACAACTCGTCCTCGACCCACGGGTCCGACCCCGTGCCGATTTCGCCGTCATCCAGCAAAGCAAGCGTGCCGTAAAAGGTATCAGCGCCGTAAATTGAAAGTTGCGCGAATTTCAGCCCGCCCCCCGGTTGCGGCCGCCCCCGAAGGGCGACCACCTGCCCGACCTCAAGCGCATCCACCGAAAGCATCGCACTTGCGGCCTCTTTGACGGCCTCGGCCTCCGGCCTTGCAAACCCCTTGCTGATCAACAGCGCATCAAGGTCCTGTGGCGCGGAAATCTTGGCAAAGGTATCCTCAAAAAGTTTAACGCGCTCTTTTTCGGGCCTCACAAAGGCGATAGATGTTGTATTCTCGATCCGGGTTTTCGTGATCTCGGCCTCTTGCCCGTCGCCCCAGCCCGCATCGGCGTCGTCAATCGAGGCCGTTCCCGCAGCAACAGCATCGATCACGACGCTTGACGCCTCGGGAACAATCGGCCCGCCCACAGTTGTGGCGCCTGAGCGTTGCGCCTGAAAAAACGCAAAATCGTCCTGACTGGATGGCAGCGTGGTGATGAACTGCTCCTCGCCGGACACCATGACATCGTTTACAAAGACCAGCTGTGCAGGGACCCGTCCGGTTTGCTGCAAATCGACAGGTGCCGACAGATCCTTGACCGTCTGGTCCGTGCCGGTGGTCTCAAAGCGAATAATCATGGGGTCGCCCGCAACATCCACAAAAGCAGCCGCAAAAGCTGACGAGCTTGCTGCCGCATCCTGCTCAAGCGCCACCATATCGACCTCCAACTCGGAGCTGGCGACCTCAACTGCCTTTTTCGGTCCAAACGACCACAAGCCCCATGTCGACCAGACAGCCCCCGTCAGGCCACCCACAACCACCACAACACCGACCAGCGGCAAGAGGACCTTGCGCGTGGTAGATTTGCGTTTCCGGCGCGTTGCGTTCTTGCGCGCCTGCTGAAAGCGAGGGTCGATTTCATGATCCATGACTGCGAGAGTGGCAGAAAAAATCGACCCCGAAAAGCATCACCGGCAAACAGATGCGCACATAGATGCAAAAATCTGGCAAGACGTCGGGATAATCGGCAAGCCGCCGCTCGGGACAGTTGTTTGGTGCCCTTCAACAGTAAAAAACCGGCCCACTCCGAAGGGCAGACCGGTCTGTTGCAGACTGCTGGAAAAGCAGTGAGACTAGCGGAACACGCCTGTGCTCAACCGTGTGATTGTCTTTTCTTTCTTTTCGCCGCTCTTGGTCGTCACGGTGGTCGTGCGTGTTTGCTTCAACCGCGATGTCTTGGCGGCCTGTTCAACAGCCGGCGCGTTCTTTTTCTTGATGATGGCGGTTGCCTTGGCGACGCGCTGGTTCTTGATCACAACGCCTTCACAAATGACCTGTGGCTCGGTCCGCAAAATCTGCAAAAGCGAGTTCGAGGGGTTCAGGTTGTTGGCGGCAACACGCTTGTTTCCGTAATACCGGACCAGAGCCAAAGCAGACCCTTTTCCCCAAAGTCCGTCAACGCCCGAACGATAACAGCCCAGACGCGACAGTTCGATCTGGACCTGACGCGCCAGTGGCCGCCCTGTCAGCTCGGTTTCATCGGGCAGTTCGATCCCGACGCTTTCAGCCTCGTCACGGCTCAATTCGCGCCCTTCGACGCGGCTGCGCGGTAAGAAAATCGGCACAAGACTGCGGGTCGGGGACAAGGACGCCAGCACCAGCGCCTCGAGTTCATCCCCCGGCTTGATCTCGCGCCCAAGCAACGGATCGCTTGGCAACAGCCCCGCAACAGACACGTCAGCAGGTGCCGTTGGCACAAGGCCCTCAGCCACAGGACCGGCAGGTGCCAAAGACGCCACATTGACGTCTGCCGGCTCGTCGATGTCGACATCCAGAAGCGTAAACGCCGCAAAGTTCTCGGGGGCGGCGACTTCAGGTTCTGCGGCCTTTGCGGTGACCGGGCGCGGCGCGGGCGCCGGCAACGTGGTCGATGCAGAGGCAACGATCTCTGGTTCGGCGTCGGCAACGACAGGTTCCCCCACGACGTCCGGCACATCCTCGATCAGGAACGCAGGGTTTGCCGCGGCGACGCGCGCCTCGATCTGCTGCTCGACCTCGGCATCCTCGACGACAAGTCCGGCATTACCCAGAGCCGCCAGCAAAAGATTGCGCGTTTCAGGATCAAGCGCCGCGATCATCTCGTAATCGGCCTCGGACAACGACGCGGTCCGCTCCACAACCGGTTTGAAATAGAACTGTGCGCGCAGCGAGGATTGGTCCCACGGTGTCTGACGGCTGAATGTCGCCTCTTCCACCGAGTTGCGCACACGGATCATCATATCGGAGATCGAGATCCCCTCGGCCGCGACATTCTGCAAGATCGCTTGGGTAAACGGGCTGTTATCGCCTGCACCGTCCGCTGTCACGTTATTGGGCTGGGTTGCAAAGGCCACAAATGTACCAGAGCCGGTTTGCAGCTTTGCAAGACCCTGCGCATCGCCACGCTGGGACTCGGGCAGCGGATTATTTCGGCAGGCATCCAGAAAAATCAGGGTCTGGCGGTTGCGATCCTCAAGCCGTTTGACGATCTTGTCCAAACGCCACGTATCATTCTCGATGGCTTCGCGGCTGGACAGCACAGCATCGGAGGGCACCAGATAATTGGCCCCGTCAAGCTGGAACGCATGGCCGGAAAAGTAGAACAGCGTGCTTTCAACGTCGTCTGCCTCGGCCTTCAGCGCGAATTCCTCTAGCTTTTCCCAAAAGACATCCTCATCTGTGTCCGTCAGCAGAGTTACCTCGAAATCAAGCTTTTCCAACGCCTTACTGACGTCTCTCGCATCTTTCGCGGCATTTTTAAGCGAATAGACCTGATCATATTCTGAGTTGCCGACAATCAGCGCCAAACGCTTTGCCTCGGCCGCAGTCATGGACGCGGCCAGACAAAAAGCCGCTACCGGTAGGGCGGTTGCAAAATTGCGAAATTTGCGGATGTGAAAAAACGTGCGCATTGCGACTGTCACTCCCGTGTTAAAGTCAAAAAATAAATTTAATAAGTATAGCGTAACGCATCCGCGATGATGTGGCGAGTCCCCCTACGGCGAAAACCTGCCGCCTGAACGGATTGTGAACCTGCGAATTAATTAAAGTCCTGAGGGCTTAGAAACAGGGTCCACCGTTCGACTGCCTGTGTGTCAACTTCGAAAAAGCCACCTGCTTGATAACCCCGCTGCCAGCAATCGGTGATACCCACGATCGAAAACCGCTCGCGGCCCAGACACATCGACGTCGCACCACTCAGGACAGGTTGACCGAAAACGTCGGACGCATAGACATAAATATACCGGTTAAGTAACTCGCCCTGAATGACTTTTGCACATTGGTTGG
>JBLHUT010000091.1:0-11700 GCA_047629975.1 Paracoccaceae bacterium | reverse complement strand
GCGCTGTGGCCTGACAAGGCCGATTTCCTCATAGTAGCGGATCGTTTTCGGCGGAATGCCTGACCGCTCTGCGACTTCTCCGATATTCATATGCCAAGGCTCCTATTCAGCAGGCTGCGTCCGGGGCGATACACGCGGTGCATCCTCGATCTTTTCTTCACGCATGGCCGGAACGATGCGGCGCAGACGCAGGGCGTTGGTCAGAACCGAAACAGATGAAAGCGCCATTGCGCCCGCCGCAAAGACCGGTGACAGAAGAAGCCCGAACGCAGGATAAAGAACGCCCGCGGCAACAGGAACCAGCGCAACATTGTACCCAAAGGCCCAGATCAGGTTCTGGCGGATGTTCGACATCGTGCGTTTTGAAACTTCGACCGCGTTCACCACGCCGCGCAGATCACCGGACATCAATACGACATCGGCAGATTCGATGGCCACGTCGGTGCCAGTGCCAATGGCGATCCCGACATCTGCGTGGGCCAACGCCGGTGCATCGTTGATACCGTCGCCAACAAAGGCGATCTTGCGCCCTCCGGCGCGCAAATTATCCAACGCCGCAACCTTGCCATCCGGCAGAACCCCGGCAATGACCAGATCAATGCCTGTTTCACGGGCGATAGCCTCTGCCGTTTCGCGTTTATCGCCCGTGATCATCGCGACCTGGAAACCGCGTTCATGCAACGCCGCGATGGCAATACGGCTCGCGGGCTTTACCGGATCGGCGACGGCGATCACGGCGGCCAGCCGTCCGTCGATCGCGGCATAAAGCGCCGTCCGCCCGCGCATCGCAAGATCACGCTCCGTATCCACCAATTCCGAGATATCGACGCCTTCACGCTCCATGTAGCGATCTGCACCGACCATAATGTCCTGCCCATCCACGGTCGCCGCAACACCGTAGCCGGTGATCGAGCGAAAACCGGTGGCATGTGGCACCTTGATCCCCTCGCTGCGCGCGCTGCGGACAATTGCCTCTGCAATGGGATGCTCGGATTGCGCCTCGACCGCTGCGATCAGGCACAGAACCCGGTCACGGTCAAAACCGTCCGTGACGACAAGGTCTGTCAGTGAGGGCTTGCCCTCGGTCACCGTTCCGGTTTTGTCGAGTGCGATCACATCGACCTCCGACAGTTCCTGAAGCGCATCCCCCTTGCGGAAAAGCACACCCATTTCCGCAGCGCGGCCCGTGCCCACCATGATGGATGTGGGCGTCGCCAGACCCATGGCGCAAGGGCACGCAATGATCAGCACAGACACACCGGCAACCAGTGCCAACGTCAGCGCGGGGTCAGGTCCGACCACCAACCAAACGAGGACTGTAAACGCCGCAAGCGCCATCACAGCCGGAACGAACCAAAGGGTGACCCGGTCAACGAGGCCTTGAATAGGCAGCTTCGCGCTTTGCGCTTCCTCGACCATGCGAATAATCTGCGCCAGCGTTGTATCGGCCCCGACCCGCGCGGCCTGAAATGTCAAACTACCGGTTCCGTTGACGGTGCCGCCCGTGACGGTTGCGCCCGCAGCTTTGGCGACAGGCAGAGGCTCGCCCGTGATCATGCTTTCATCAACATTGCTCGTGCCGTCTGTCACTGTGCCGTCGACCGGAATCCGGTCGCCCGGACGCACCAGGATCACATCGCCAACGGCCAGACTGTCGACATCCACTTCGGTGGCTTCTCCGTCCCGTATCACCCGCGCGGTGCGCACCTGCAAACCCAAAAGCGCCTGAATGGCGGCACCCGTCCGCCCCTTGGCGCGGGCTTCAAGCCAGCGCCCGATCAGGATCAGAACAACGATGACCGCCGCGGCCTCGAAATAGACCGCGCGCACCCCTTCCGGCAGCACCCAAGGAAGGAAGGTCGCGACGACCGAATAGCTCCATGCCGCCCCTGTTCCGACTGCCACAAGGCTGTTCATGTCAGGCGCACCCCTGAGCAAAGCCGGTATGCCTTTGGAAAAGAAATGTCGCCCGGGGCCGAACAAAACGATCGTCGTCAGCACAAACTGGATCAGCCAGGATGTCTGTGTTCCGATACTGTTTTCGATCACCATATGAAATGCAGGGATCAAATGCGCGCCCATTTCAAGAACAAAAACCGGGAGCGCAAGGGCCGCCGCAATTGCCACACGGCGCGAGAGCCCGCGCGCCTCATCTGCTTTGCGTTCGACACGGGACTGGCTGGCGTTCGCTTCCGCGACCTCTGCTGGGTATCCTATCGCCGCAGAGGCGGCCATCAGATCATGTGCCGATGCGACACCTTCAAGATATTCCACCATTGCTGTCTCGGCGGCCAGATTCACCGCTACGGCAATAACTCCCGGCACATCCGCCAAGGCTTTGTCGACGCGACCAACACAAGAAGCACAGGACATCGAGGCGATGTTCAAGGTGATCTTTGATGTGCGCGCCGGATAGCCCAGAGAGTGCAATGCCTGCACGACTGCCGCCTGCCTTGTCGGGTCCGCAAGGGTAAAGCGGGCCGTCTCGGAGGCAAGGTTGACGGCAACACCGGACACGCCATCAAGCGCAGACAAAGTTCTTTCAACCCGCCCCACGCAGGATGCACAGCTCATACCTTCGATGCTGAGTGTTGTCTGGAATTCGTTCGTCATGACATAGGCCCCCTTTATGATATGAAACATATATAGGGCTTCCAGTCACTGGAAGCTCAAGAGGAAAGATCACGATTTTTTTCATTTGTACGATTAATGCCTGCAACACGTTGTTTTTAAACAAATGTGCGAGAAAATGTTGCTTTGGCAATCGCACGCCACCAGATACCAACGCACCAGTTTCGACAATGGCGGTTGGCTTGACATCTAAAATCGCTTGACCTTCCACTGGCTGGAAGCTTTATCTCTGACCTGATCAGAGAGGAAAGCCCATGAAATTTCACGTCCCAGACATGAGTTGCGGCCATTGTACCGCCGCAATTACCAAGGAAATCGCGGCACTCGACCCGGCGGCAAAAGTTACGCCGGACCTGACCAGTCGAACGGTGGATGTCGAGACAGTGCAGACCGACGATGCCGTCGCGCAGGCGATCAAAACTGCCGGGTATGATTCTACGCGGGTCTGATCTTACGGCTGCGCCGCACGAGCCTCTTGCGCCAATTGGATCATCTGTTCCGCCTCGATAACACCCGGAACCAACGCATCGCCAATCACGAAAGACGGCGTCCCGTTGAACCCGAGCGCTCGGCTCAACTCCATGGACGCGGCAATATGAGCATCGACCTCGGGGGCCTGCATGTCGCGGCGCAGCGTCGCGATATCAAGTCCGATGTCTTCGGCGACCCGTATCACCGAGGCTTCCCCTGCCCGGCCCTGCATAGCCATGAGCGCCCAGTGGAACTCCTCGTATTTTCCCTGTTCGCGTGAAGCCAGCGCCGCCCGCGCCGCAAAAATCGACCCATCTCCAAGAATTGGCCACTCCCGATAAACAAGCCGCACGTTCGGATCTGCTTCAAGCAGTGTCTCGATGTGCGGCTTCACGCGCCGGCAATAGGGGCAATTGTAGTCAAAGAACTCGACGACCGTCACATCGCCGTTCGGATTTCCCAAAACAGGAGCATTGGGGTCGTTTTCCAGAAGAGCACGATTGTCCGACAGCACTGATTTTGCGGTTACGGTTTGACGCTCCTGTTCCTGCTGCTTGATGATCTGAACCGCCTCGAGAACGATTTCGGGATGCTCGCGAATGGCCTCCAGAACCAGCTCCTTGACCCGGGTTTCACTCAGTTCACCCGCATGGGCGGTAAGTGGCACAATCAGCACGAGCGCCATGACAACTAAATGCGCGATCTTCATGTCAATTCTCCCTTGAGCGCGTCTCGCCTTGCGTGCGCTCTGTTTGTACGTCCCGGATCCGCTCGGGCCAGGTCGATTTGATGTATCCAAGGATGTCCCAAATCTCCTGATCGGTCAGCTGATCTGCAAATCCCGGCATGCCGCTGTCGAACTCCATGCCCTGAGCCGCCAACATCTTGCGGCCCCCAAGCTTGGTATACCCAAACAAAACCTGATCGCTGTGGTGCCAGGTATGTCCGGTCTCATCATGTGGAGGCGCGGGAAGACGGCCATCTTCTCCGGGGCTTTGCCAGTTTTCGTCGCCTTCGAGATTGGCGCCGTGACAGGCCGCGCAGGTCTCGGCATAGAGGTCTTGACCGGTTGCAATATCGACGTTTTCCGGCATTGCGCCGCTCTTGGCACTGGCCGCGGCGTCGCTCCAGAGATAGGCTCCAGCCCCGAGTGCAACCAGCATGCCAACTCCAAGGATTGCCACCTGCCCCTTCATGCCACGTCGACCCGCGTCATCATGCCCGATGCGGCGTGTGACAGCATGTGGCAATGCAGCAGCCATTTTCCGGGGTTGTTCGCGACGAATGCGATCTCGCGCACATCGCCCCGATCAAGAAGCGTGGTATCCCTAAAGGCACCAAGGCTCCCGTCGGGTTCAATCTCGTGGAAGTGCATTCCATGGAGATGCATGGCATGCGGAAAGGAGGTCTCGTTGGTGATCTTCAAACGAACCGTCTCACCACGCGACAACTCCGCCAACGGCGGGCCATCCATCGCCCCGACAGCCCCATTGAAGGCCCAGAAGCTTCCGGCCTGCATCATGTCGCGCATTGATGACATCCGACCGTCCATCATGGCCCCGCGCATTCCACCCATAGCCCCGCCTTCCATAAACAAAGCGAGGTTTCTTGCCGCCGCCAGATCAGGCTTGGTATAGGCGTTGGGCGGCAAAGGCTCGGGGGTCTTTCGTCGTGCGCTTGGTCCCGCGCCGGTCACCTCAAAAGCCACCTGAGAGAAACCTTCGTTCCCGCCAAACTGCACGATATGGCCCGCACTGCCTGTCTGTGCCGTCACATCGACGATCAGGTCGATGCGTTGCGCCGGGGCCAATAGCAAGAGACCGTCAACCGGCTCCGGCTGCGCCAGAGGCATACCGTCCAAGGCGACGACCCATCCTTCAAGCCCGTCCAGTCCCAATTGAAACACCCGTGCATTGGCAGCATTGATCAATCTCAGCCGGAGCCTGTCATGCCGTTTCACATTCCGGGTAAGATTGTAGGTGCCGTTTGTAGTGATGTAATTCCCCATACGCCCCGCATGGCTAAGGTCGTGGGCCGCGCCGAATGTGTCCGCAATCTGCGCCGTCTCAGGGTCGACAAGCCAGTCGTCGAGGATCAGGACTTCTTCGTGATCGATGTCGATGGCGTCGGGTTCTTCGACAATGAGTGCGCCATGAAGGCCACGCGCGACCTGCTCGAACGAGCGGTTGTGCGCATGATACCAATAGGTTCCGGCGTCTGGCACAACAAAGTCATAGTCAAAACTCTCACCTGGACGGATCGGGTCTTGCGTCAAACCAGCAACGCCGTCCATTGCATTTTTAATGCGTATTCCGTGCCAGTGTGTCGATGTCGGGTCCGGCAAGTCATTGATGACGCGCCGCTGGAGTCGCGTGCCTTGCATGACCCTGATGTCCGGGCCGGGGGCGGAATTATCAAAGCCCCAGATCGTCGTCTTTCCGTATTTCTCGGGCAGCAATTGCAGATCCGCGACGCCGGCTTTTAGGATTGCGGGGCTTGATTGTGCGGATAGAACTTGCGGCATCAAGGCCAAACCTGCTGCACTCATCCGAAGAAAGTCACGTTTTGTGATTGTCATGTTGGCACCGCCAGAACTGAAGTGAAAATAGCTGTCGCAAGCAAGATGACCCAGACGCAAAACCATTCCAACGAAATAGATTTCGCCAGCCGCGGCCCGACCGTCGGATCACCGTCGCGCAGCGCGGGGACGAGTCGCACCTTGTTGAACGCTCCCAATGCAAGAAGGACCGCCACAGCGCCGATTTTTGTCAACAGCATCAAACCGTAGCTTGTGCCGACCATAGCGGAAACCGATCCGACCAGGCGCCACGTCATGATTACCCCCGCGACAACCAGGAACGGCACCGTAAAAGACGCAATCTGGCCAAAACGATGCCCGAGGTCAGCGGCCTGCGCCAGTGTTCCGGACGATCGAGAGAGCCTCTGAAGCGGCAAGAAAATACCAAGCCAGAACGCGGCAACGATCAGATGAGTGAACAAGACAGCCTGAAACCAGAGCCGGTCCTTGCTTGCGACATGGCCGATCTCGCAAAAACTCCAGATCGCCAAGGCGCTCCCGAAGGCCGCAACCCAAAGCCACAGTCCACCCACAGCCAATCCAACCAGCATCACTCCCAGACCAAGAAGACGCAGCAGCAAGGCATCTCCCGGTGGCGTCTCCCAAAGCAGCGCCAGAATTGACGGGTCGGTCATCCCGGAGACATCGTCCATAAGAACGCCGCCGCGCAGTGAAAATGCCAGAACCGACATCGCCACCGCCAAAGCACCGAACCCTGCCGCCCAAGCGCGGACAAAACGTTCAAGGCCGGACATCTGGTCTGGAAACGCTTGATGACAAAGGACGAGCCCACCACTCGTGAGAACACCGAGATACAATAAAAACTTGGTGGCAATTGCGGCCAGTTCCCAAACATCAGGCACGCTTTACTTTACCTCAAACGAAAAGGTGCCGTTCATCGGATGTCCGTCGCTACCAAGCCCGCGCCACTCAATCTGATAGACACCGGGGCCCATGGGCACGAACGGCAAAGAGAATTCCTTCACGAAACCAGATTGCGCGCCGATTTCCAAGGGTCCGGCATAAGTGTCTGCGTGGGTCATTTCGACCTTTGTCAACCGCATCCCGTCATTGAAACGCAATTCAATGCTTTCGGGAATTGTCTCAACAACCGCACCATCGGCAGGCGTCATGCCTTCCTTCTTGGAATGCGCAAACGCACTTGTTCCAACCAGCACCATTAATATCGCGAGCCCGATTTTATATCTCATAAGATTATCCTTAGCCTGTTTGCAGTGTCAGTTTATGCCATTCGCCCGCTGAAGTTCGCGCACATAGGCCACGATCATTTTCACATCGCCGTCCGTTACGCCCACGACCGGGGGCATATTTCCGAATGGCCAGTGATGCGCGCGCACCCCATTCTTGGCGGCCAAAAGAAAGGATGCATCACCGTGGTGGCCGGGTTCATATATTTTATGCACCAAGGGGGGTGCGACGCCGTCCTGCCCGGCCGCATTTGCACCGTGGCAGGCCGCACATTTGACCTCGAAAGCCAGTTTGCCGACCTGAGCGTTGACCGAGAACGTTTCGGGCACCACGACCTCGACCAAAGCCGCACCAGCGGTTCCCGTGCCGTCCACGCCGGATGCCACATCGGCAACATCGGGTCCTGTCCACCAGAAACCAAGGCCAAGAATTGCTGCAATTGCGACCGCGACGATTGAATAGCGCCCCATCAGATCAACTTGACTTTTGTGCCAACGGGGACGCGGTCAAACACCTCTTCGATGTGCTCATTGAACAAGCCGATACACCCGTTGGATGAACGGCGACCAATTTTGCGCGTGTCTTGTGTGCCGTGAATCCGGTAATATTGCCACGACAGATACAGAGCCCGCGTTCCCAGGGGGTTGGTTGGATCGCCGCCCGGAATTCTGGCGGGCCACTCAGGGTTGCGCTCGCGCATGGATGGCGTCGGAGCCCAGCCGGGGTTCTTACGCTTTTCCACAACTTCTGTGTACCCAAGCCGCGTCAATTCCTCGGATAAAGGGACAGACGTCGGGTAGAGCCGCATCTCGCCATCGGCAGTCCAGTGCTGAAGCATCTTCGACGCGGTGTCGGAAATGACCAAACCGACGCCGAGCGTGTCGAAATGATCCTGCCACGCATGGGTGCGGAACGACGAAACATTGCGCCGCACCGGCTCTGTTACCTCGGCTCTGGCCAGGGACGGTGCAAAAATCATCGTTGCGCCAAGTCCGCGTGCGAAATCTCGCCGCGTTAGGGAAGATCGGTTTCGTTCCAGCATGAGCCTACCTCTATTCAATATTGAACACTTTGTTTGCTATCGAATTTCATGGATTGACGAAACGTTTCGAGGTCCGGATTTTTGTAAGGATATGTATCAAAGCTGCCTGCTGCGGATCTGCTCAAGCCTTGTGGGAGCCGCCTTGATCCGCCCCCCCGGGGCACGTGGCTCGATCGCACCTCCCGGAGCAAGCGGTAAAGCCACATGCGCGCGCAGCCCGCCTGCGGCACGATTGGACAATGTGATCGACCCCCCATGCGCCAGTACGATGCTGCGGGCGATTGGCAAGCCCAACCCATGCCCCCCTGTTTTCAAAGAGCGCGACTGTTCAAGTCGCAGATAGGGTTGAAAGACCTCTCCGATCCGGTCTTCAGGAATTCCGGGTCCGGAATCGTCGATGAAAACGTCAACGGTATCGTCCGAAACCCGCCACGAAAGTTCGGGGTGGCGCCCATAGCGATGCGCGTTCTCGACAAGATTGCGCACCGCTCTGCGCATGGCTTTGGGTTTAATCTGGACCATCACCTCCGGCCCACGCTTCAGGTCTATTTTCTCAGGCGTACTTCCCTGAATATCAGACAAGAACCTCGCGATCTCGATACCTTGCATCTGTTCGTCTTGTCCAACGCCCCGTGCATAGGCGAGTGTTGCCTCGACCATATCCTGCATCTCTTCGAGAGATGCGGCAATGCCTTCCTTTGTTTCCGGGTCTTCGACCATTTCAGCACGCACACGCAGTGCCGTGAGTGGCGTTCTCAGATCATGGGCCAGGGCGGCAAGCATTTGAGTCCGGTCCGTGACAAATCGTGCCAGTCGGGCCTGCATATTATTGAATGCCGTTGTCAGGTCCCGAACTTCCTGCGGACCAACCGGCGCAATAGGTCCCTGCCCGCCACCACGGCCCAATTCCTCGGCGGCCAGGGCAAGCTCGTTCAACGGACGCGTCAAGCGTGTCAGGAGAAACCAGAAGATGGCCAACAACAGCACAGCCGTTGTCAGCACAAAGGACAACGTCGCCGACCACGACCATTGAATCGGTGGCCGCTCGAACCGCGTGCCAACATTCAGCCAGCGCCCGCCGGCAATTGCGATGGACAATTCCATCTCGATAGCAGCCAGCGTTCCCTGCATCATCTCGGCATGCATTACAGCCATCTCCGGCGAGAGGTTCGGCAGCGGCAAAAGCCCTTGTTCGATTTCATGCACCTCTACCCGGATATCCCGTGTGTACCCATCGTTCAGCAACGCTCGTATTCGGGCCCCCACGTCTGCGTTCTCATCATAATGCGTATGTGTCGCGGCGGGGCTGTCCGAGAGTTCAAAGCGCACAAGCGGTGAATTCGCGGCGGCAATGATCCCGTCGTGCAACTCGGTCGGGGCTTCTTCAATCAGTCGCGCCACATTTGCCGCCCGGCCAGCAGCCTCGGTCCCGATTGCGGCTTGAACCGCAAGCGACCGTTCATCGACAAAAAGCCAAAGCCCCGCGACCTGAGCCACAAAAAGAACAGACACAACCAAAATTGCGATCTGCGTTCGAAACCCCATTCGCATCACGGGTCCATTTCCAGATCGCAGTTCAGGCAATAGCCCCCATTCCGCACGGTCGAGATTATGCGTGGCCGCAACACATCGGGTTCGATTTTTCGCCGAAGCCGCGACACCTGATTGTCGATTGTTCGGTCCAATGGTCCGGCAGAGCGTCCAGCACTCAATTCAAGCAGATCGTCCCGGTTGATCACGGCACGCGGACGTTCCAGAAACACCAGAAGCAGTTTGGCTTCCGCTGTTGTCAGTGTCGTTGTCGTGCCATCGGGGGCAATTACGTGACCGGCATCATGGTCGAATGTGATCCCGGAGAACTTCACCTGCTTGCCTGCGAAGCTCCCTCCGTGCGGGGGCGGCGGCTCACCTGCACGACGCAGGATCGCGTTGATCCGTGCCAGCAGTTCACGCGGGTTAAACGGTTTGGCAAGGTAGTCGTCCGCGCCCGTGTCCAGTCCCTTGATCCGGTCGTCGTCTTCGCCAAGTGCAGTCAACATCAGGATCGGTGTCATCAGTTCGGCGCGCCGCAGTCTGGCGCAGGCCGCAAGCCCGTCTTCTCCTGGCATCATGATGTCGAGAACGATCAAATCGATTGCGTGTTGTGCCAGCCGCGCGTCCATTTCCGTTGTGTCCCCGGCTCCCGTCGCACGCAATCCGTTTTTCTCGAGGTAACGGGTGATCGACCGCCGGATTTCCGCGTGGTCATCAACGACAAGGATATGGGGCGGCGCTGACATCGTTAGTCTTCCCGGGCTAAAGTCGCGCGGCGCATCGCAAGCGTATCTCCGGCATCAACCGGCCGGGTCCAGACGACATAAATGTCGCGGTCGAGCTTTGCGAGCTTGGGAAAATTGATGGACGCGCCTGCGGTGTTGATCGCCAGCGTTTCGCGCACCGTGCAACCCTTACCTTGCTGAACGCGGCAGAGCATCAAAACCTCGCCGTTGTCGCTCCATTCAACCCATGAGACAATCGCGGTGCCGTCCTCCAGCATCTTGAGGTCAACACGGCCCACCGGACGACCCAGGTCGACCCTTGCGGTATCTTCGAAGCTGACACCGGCGTCGTCCGAGAATGCCACATTGACCACCGCTGTGTCCTGCGCGCCGGTGAACCAGGCCACCGCGACACGGTCTCCTTCTGCTGAGATTGCAGGCCCGTTGACCGGACAGCCCGCCAATTCCCATCCGTCGTGATGGACCGAAACTGGTGGATGCCATTTTCCGTCTTCGAGACGGGCAACAGAGATATCCCGGATTTCACCATCCGTGCGGTCCCGGTAAGCCGCCAGGATGGTTCCACTTGCCGTTGATGTGACGCTGGTTTGACAGCACGAGCATGTCTGAAGGTCCACCCAAACGTCCGGTCCGGTGATGCCATCCTCTGTGAGCGTTGTTGCCCGCAATTGCATCGCGTCCGGAAAACCTGATCCGGTTTCGGCGTCCCGTCCATAGGCACGGCCATCAAGCCAGACCACCGCCAACTTGTCCGGTCCGACGGGCACCATCGAGACAAATCCATGCTGCGCCAGTGTGCCGTCATCGTGAGGTATCAGCGGGTCCGTCCAGGACACACCGCCATCCGCAGACAACGCAATCTCGATCCGGTAGTCAAAACTCGACTGACCGATTTCACGAAGCCAATGAACGGCGATGGTTCCGTTTGGGAAAACAGCGATGCCAGGATAGTCGGCCCAATTGACAAAGAGGTCGGCAGACTGGTGGACAATGCGTGGTTCTGACCACTGCTGACCATCGCGGATTGCCATCATAACGACAGCCTGATCCCCGGCATGCTCCATCCAGCTGAGATACAGTTTGCCGTCATGCTGGACGATCGACGGCTCATGTGCACCCGCGCCGACTGGCAGGGCAACGTCCTCGATGGACTCGAAAAGAGGCGGGCTTGTTTGCGCATACGCACTCTGCCATCCTGAAAAAGCGATGATCGTGGCAAGGAGCATCCCCGCTAACAAACCACACGCCGTTTGACCGCTCTGCGCGGTTGAGCGTCGGATTAGTATTGGATCTGTCGTGTCATGTTTCATAGCGCACAGAGTAGATTGATCTTTCCAGAAAGACCCGAACTTCCTTTGTCGCAAATTGTATCAATGGGCAAAGGGTGTATTGACCTTCCAGTTGCGGGAGGCCCAACATGCTTATGCAAGAGAAATTTCGCCACAAACCCTTCTGCGCACAAGTTCCGCGACGACAGGCGCTAATCCGAA
>JBLHUT010000090.1:0-11725 GCA_047629975.1 Paracoccaceae bacterium | reverse complement strand
GTGTGCCGATGTTGAACGCGTGCGTTGCGATGTGATCGCCAACGGACCGCTGCGCAAAAACGCGCTGGCAGATGTGGCGGACATGCGTTCGCGCCTTGCCGCGACCGCAGCGGCCCCTGACCCGTTGGAGCCAAAGCCCGGACCCGGACGCATGAAAGACATCGAACTTTTCGCCCAAAGCTGCGCCCTTTTGCACGCAAGGACAGACCGCTCGACTTATGCGCAATTGCGCGCCTGTGTTGATCTGGGCGATAGCGTCGAGGTGCTTGCCGCGCAATACACGTTGCTGCGCAAGCTGCAATGCCTTGGCCGGTTGACCGTCGAAGGCCCCTTGCGGCAAGGGTCGATCGGCACGGGAGCGGGCAAGGTGCTGGCCCAAGCCACCGGGATGCCGGATGTCGATACCCTGGCGGCGACGATTGCAAAAAATGCAGCCCTTTGTGACGGGTTGATATCAGGAGCTCTTGCAATGGTGCCACCGAAAGATCAGGTTGACGGCAATGAAAAGGGAGACCTCGCATGAAGGGTGACGCACTGGACCCGAAAGGGTTGATCATGGAGAGCTACAATATCGAGGGCATCACAATCGAGGAATGCCGCTCGATTTTTGTGGATTGGGCGTTATCGGTGCCTGTCGATGCAGACACTGCCAGCTCGATCCAGACGCTCATCGAACGTTATGCGGCTCATGGGCCAAACCACCCGATGACGCTTGTGCTGAACGAGGGATTGTTGCCAGAGGCCCCGCGCGGTCGGCGCGGGGGACGGGCGGCACGATTTGCCAGCTGACCGGTCGTGTTACCGCGCCAGTTGGCTTGCCTCGCGCGCAAGTTCGGTAATTGCGCTCCAGTCCCGGGCGGCCACCAGATTTGCGGGTGCGACCCAGCTGCCCCCGACGCAAAGCGTGTTTGACAGCCCGAGGTAAGACGGCGCATTTGCAAGGCTGACACCGCCGGTGGGGCAGAATTTCACCTGTGGGATCGGTGCACCGATAGCCTTGAGGGCCGGAACCCCGCCGTTTGCCTCGGCGGGAAAAAACTTTTGCACGGTGTACCCGAGTTCAAGCAATGCCATGGCCTCTGTTGCGGTGGCGACACCCGGCAGCAGCGGCATGTCCAGATCCGCACAAGACGCAAGCAAACGGGGGCTTGATCCGGGCGAGACGCCGAATTTTGCACCCGCGGCCTTGGCGGCAGCCACGTCCTCGGGGGTGAGCAACGTGCCGGCGCCGACCACGCCCCCCTCGACCTGCGCCATTTCGCGAATTGCATCCAGCGCCTGTGGCGTGCGCAATGTCACCTCCAACGCCGGAAGCCCGCCCTTGATCAAGGCTTCGGCCAGCGCGCGTGCCGTGCTTGCGTCGTGGATCACAAGCACCGGAATGACCGGTGCCAAGGCGCAGATTTCAGCGGATTTCATGCTGGCTTGAAAGGGGTTCATTTGTGATATTCCTGAAGCAAAACGATGAAAAGTGACCTTAAACGACGACAGCGGCCCCGTCAGTCGAGGCGCCGACATTGCGCCGGAAGGTTTCGAACAATTCGCGACCGATCCCGTGGCTGTTGGCGCTCAGGTCCGGCGTCGCAAGGGGGCGGGCGTCGAAACCGGGCATCAACACATCCAGTGTGCCAGACACCGCATCGACGCGCACCAGATCGCCATCCATCACCCGTGCCAGCGGGCCACCGTTGGCGGCCTCGGGGCTGACGTGAATTGCGGACGGGACCTTGCCCGATGCTCCCGACATCCGCCCGTCCGTCACCAGCGCCACCTTGAGCCCGCGATCCTGAAGCACGGACAAACACGGGGTCAGGGCGTGCAATTCGGGCATACCGTTGGCGGAGGGGCCCTGAAAACGGACGATCACGATCGTGTCTTCGGTAAATTCGCCGGCGCTAAAGGCGGCTTTTACGGCCTCTTGAGTGTTGAAAACACGTGCCTTGGCTTCGATCACGCGGCGCTCGGGGGCCACGGCGGACACTTTCATAACGCCGCGCCCTAACGAACCGGCCAGCTGCTTGAGCCCACCGGTGGCCTGAAACGGTGACGATACAGGACGCAGGATGCGGTCGTTTTGTGTTTCGCCCGCGCCCTTTTCCCACGTCAGGACGCCGTCGATCAGTTTTGGTTCGTGTGTGTAAAGCCCGATCCCGTCGCCGGCGACAGTCATCGTGTTGTCGTGCAACAGGCCCGCCTCCAGCAATTCGCCAATCATATAGCCCAAACCGCCTGCGGCGTGGAAATGGTTCACATCGGCCAACCCGTTTGGGTAAACCTTTGCCAAAAGCGGCGTTGCCTCTGATAATTCGGAGAAGTCCTCAAGATCAAGCAACACACCGGCGGCGCGCGCCATCGCGGGCAAATGCAGGACCAGATTGGTGGACCCGCCCGTGGCCATCAGCCCGACCATGCCATTCACGAACGTCCGCTCGTCAAGGATTTGCGCCGTCGGGCGATAATCGTCGCCCAGCGCGGTGATTTGCAGGGCCCGCTGTGCCCCGGCCGCTGTCAACGCATCGCGCAGTGGTGTGCCGGGATTGACAAAACTGGTCCCCGGCATGTGCAGACCCATGAATTCCATCAGCATCTGGTTGGAATTGGCAGTGCCGTAAAAAGTACAGGTTCCCGGCCCGTGATACGATGCCATTTCAGCTGCCATCAATTCGGCACGCCCGATTTTCCCTTGGGCGAACTCTTGCCGGATCTTTGACTTTTCGTCGTTCGGCAGCCCCGAAACCATGGGCCCTGCCGGCAAAAAGATGCTGGGAAGGTATCCGAATGTTGCCGCGGCAATAATCAGGCCCGGCACAATCTTATCGCACACGCCAAGATACACCGCCGCATCGAAAGTATTATGCGATAGCGCCACACCTGCCGCCAGCGCAATGACGTCGCGCGAAAACAGGCTAAGCTCCATGCCGACCTGACCTTGGGTTACGCCGTCGCACATTGCCGGCACGCCACCGGCCACCTGTGCTGTGCCGCCAACCGCGCGGGCGGCGGCCTTGATCTTGTCGGGATAGGTGGCAAAGGGCTGGTGCGCGCTCAACATGTCGTTGTACGCAGTCACGATCCCCAGATTGCCCGCGTGCTCGGCAACAAGCGTGTCCTTGTCGGCGTCCATGGCGGCATAGGCATGGGCCTGATTGCCACAGGTCAGATGCGCGCGGCGTGGTCCGTCATCGGCTGCCCGCGCCATACGTTCAAGATAGAGGCTACGGGTTGTTTTGCTTCTTGCAATAATCCGATCGGTGACGCGGTGCAGGGTGTCGTTGGTCGGCATTGTGACTCCGGGGTCTAGGGGTTTGGTCCACTCTAGGTCGTTAGCGCTAACGATGCAAGCCACGGTGTGGAGTTGAAATCACAGTGTCGGGTTGAACTACGGGGGCTATGCGGTTATGTGTTATGTTGTTAAACTGGCCCGAGATCATAAACCAATTGTTAAGTGACGTGAGTGTAATGTTAAACTGCGTCTCCAGAACGGAGAGGACCCGGAACTGATTTGCAAACCGGCCTCAGCCACCAATTGTTCCGGTGGTAGAGGTATCGCAATATCGGTCAGGGGATCGGCAAGTGCGCGCAATTTTCAAAACCACTCAGACTGAACCGCCCGAAGGAAAAATTATGAAAAACTGTTCAATTCTTGCATCCCTGTTGTTTGTTTTTGCCCTTTCTGCCTGTGGTCAGACGACGGATCCTGTGGCCCGGGGCCAAATGGCAACCGACCCTGCCGTGTTGTGGTCGACGGGTTTGCTGAGATAGCCGTACAAGGCCTTTCGCACCCTGATTGAAACGGGTAGGGGAAGGGATGAACACCTTGAACATTCCCCCCCCGTCCTCGATGACGCCCTACCCTGTGGTGCGTTTGCGTCCGAATGCCGATGCGCGTGCCGTGCGCCACGGATTTCCTTGGGTGTACTCTGACGAGCTTGTCGTGGACCGGCGCACAAAAGCCATGGCCCCCGGAACGCTGGCCGTTCTGGAGGATAGCAACCGCACGCCGATGGGTGTGGTTGCGGTCAACCCGTTGTCAAAGATTATCGCACGCGTTCTGGACCAGTCGCCCGATGCGGTGATTGACACCGATTGGTTTGCCGGTCGTTTGCGCCATGCGGCCCGCTTGCGCGATATGGTTTACGACACCCCGTATTACCGTTTGATCCATGCCGAGGCCGACGGTCTGCCGGGCATCGTCATCGACCGCTTCGGGGATGCGGTTGTGATCCAGCCGAACGCGGCTTGGGCCGAGGCGCAGATGGAGGCGCTTCTTGCAGCAGTTCAGCAGGTAACGGGCGCGCGCACGATCGTAAAGAACGCCACCGGGCGCAGTCGCAAACTGGAGGGCCTTGACGAGGAAACATCGGTCTTGATCGGTGCGATCGAGGGGCCGATTGCGGTGCCGATGAATGGTGCGACTTACATGGCGGATCTTTTGGGCGGTCAAAAGACGGGCCTGTTTCTGGACCAGCGCGCGAATCATACCTTTGCTGCGAAATTTGCACGCGGCGCACGCGTGCTTGACGTTTTTTCCCACGTTGGTGGTTTCGGGCTGGCGGCTTTGGCTGCGGGCGCAAGCAGTGCGCTTGCTGTCGATGGTTCGGCACCGGCGCTTGAACTGGCCGAGGGAGGAGCTGCGCGGATGGGCGCGGCAGAACGCTTCGAGACCCGCAAGGGCGATGCATTTACTGTGATGGAAGCACTTGCCGAAGAGGGCGCGCAGTTCGACCTTGTGATTTGTGATCCGCCCGCTTTTGCCCCCACCAAACAAAGCGCCGAAAAAGGGTTGCGCGCCTATGAACGGGTGGCGCGTCTGGCTACGCCATTGGTCAGCCCGGGCGGTGTGCTTGTCTTGTGTTCGTGTTCGCACGCGGCCGATCTGACCAAGTTTCGCAACGCTTGTGCACGTGGCATCGGTCGTGGCGGTCGGCGCGGACAACTGCTGCACACCGGTTTTGCCGGACCTGACCACCCCTTGTTGCCTCAACTGGCCGAGAGCGGCTATTTGAAGGCGCTGTTCTTTCGGGTCTAGCGTGTGAAGCGGGTGCTTCTGGATGCTTGTGTGCTTTATCCAAGTGTCATGCGGGAAATACTTTTGGCGGTGGCAAAGCGCGGCGGCTTTGCCCCGCTTTGGTCCGACAGGATTCTTGAGGAATGGGCACGTGCCACCCTGAAACTGGGACCCGTGGCCGAGGCGCAGGCCCGCGGTGAAATCGCCCTGATGAAGGCGTTCTGGACCAAGGGCAGTGTGACCCCGCGCGGCGGAGATATGTCACGGTTGTGGCTGCCCGATGCCGACGACGTGCATGTTCTGGCCGCTGCGATCGCAGGCTCGGCAGACAGCATCATGACTTTGAACGCAAAGGATTTTCCTCGTCACACATTGGCCGAGGAGGGTTTGGAGCGTGTCGAACCGGATGGCTTTTTGTATGCGCTTTGGCTGAACGATGCGGCCCTTGTCGAGTCGGCCGCAGTCGAGGTCGCTGAACAGGCCTCAGCTATGGATGATCAGCCCAGAACGCTCCGGCAATTGTTCAAGAAAGCCCGTTTGCCAAAGCTTGCAAAGGCGTTAGACTGAAGGCAGTTGCGGCTTCGACCAGCGCTGTTCAAGCGCTTCGATGGCGGCGATACGTTCGCCGGTTTTGGGATGGCTCAGCATCCATGCAGGCGTTCCCTGACCCGCACCGCCAGTCAGAGCCTCAAGCTTGGTAAAAAGCGCTTTTTGCGGGTCGGTACCGATCCCGGATTTCACCAGCAATGCCGAAGCATAGGCGTCGGCCTCGTATTCGTCCTTCCGGCTGAGACGCGCGGCCAGCAGGCTGGTCAACGCATTGGCAATCCATATTCCGGCCCCCGGAATGATCCGGCCAAGGATGCTTGCCAGCACCACGCGAATGGCATTCTGTCCGGAAAAATCAACCATCCGGCGCTTTGAATGCCCCAACGCCACATGACCCAGTTCATGGGCAATCACACTTGCCATCTCGGCGGCACTTACTTCGCCTTTGCGGTATTTGTTGAAAAAACCGCGGGTGATAAAAATTCGCCCGTCAGGTGCGGCAAGCCCGTTGACCTGTTCGATTTCATAGATGTGAACCGGTATTTTCTCTATTTCCAGAACGTCTGCCATGCGGTTGGTCAAATGCGTCAGGATCGGATCGCTCATCTCGCTTGATTGCTCATCGAGCATTCGCGCCGTGCGCCATGCAGACACGCGGTACATCACCAGACCGTAAAGGACGGCCAAAAGAACAGGAGTAAGTTTGATCATAAGTCTAATATGGGGCGAAATCCGCCCGATACCAGTAGGTAAAGAAGGTTCTTGTCAACCGCGCGGTGCATTACCTGCCTTGCGGTGCGATTTCCAAAGCCACAGGCCTGTGCAGGCCATGACGACGCCGGCTGCCAGAAACCCGCTGGTGTTGCCAAGTACATCCGCCAGTTCTTTCGCATGGCCCGCAAACATGTAGCCCAGCCCCAGATAGAGACTGACCCAGACGGCCTCTCCGGCCACGCCCCAGACCGTGAACCGGTGCCACTGCATCACCGATGCTCCAGCGGCAAAATTCAGATACGGTCCAAGCGGGCTAAAAAGCCAGCGCGACAAAAACACTCCGACCCCGCCCCACCGCAGGATCAGCGCTTGGGCCTGTTCGCGCAGCCGTGCGCGCGGCGGTGTTGCCCCCAGCCATGTCTGAAGCCGCCCCCCTCCCAATCGCCCGATGGCAAAACCGATCTGATCACCCAGCACCGCCCCCGCAAATGCCGCCCCGAACGTGCTCCAAAGCGGCAAGTCACCGGCCGCGACAAACCCTCCGCCCGTCAACATGACCAACGAGGACGGAACCGGTAGGGCAAGGCAGCTGAGAAAAGTGATCACAAACAGCAACACAGGGCCAAAATCTGCTATGGATTGAAGCAGGCTCTCGATCATTTCGGGGCAGCTTGACGATAGATTTGCACCGCTTGCGTTATGTCCTGCTGAAGTTGCTCAAGCGTTACATTCATGTCGCGCGCAAGCTTTGCAAGGTTCTGGTGCATCGGTGGGCTGTCAGGGTCCAGCCCGAACACCGGGCGCAGCACATCAGGGGGCACATCGTACGACCGCGCGACATATCCCGGCGTCATCCAGACTTCGATCGGCAGGTCCGCATGGCTCGGATCCATCCAGTAGATCGTGAAAAAAACCGCACGACCGGCAAAAAACAACATCAGTGCAAAGGCCGCTAAGAACACCACAAACGCGGTGCGCTGGGTCTTCCACAGACGTCTCCAGGGCAGGCGGGTCAACGCCCCAACTCCCGGATGCCCCGACTGATCCCGTCCAGGGTCATGGGCACCATGCGGTCCTCGAATATCTGACGGATCAGATCGATAGACTGGGTGTAGCGCCAATGCGGCTCGGGGAGCGGGTTGATCCACACGCTGTCAGGCCATTGCGCACGCGCCCGTTGAAGCCAGACAGAGCCTGCTTCGGCGTTGGAATGCTCGTTCGCTCCGCCCGGATACAAGACCTCGTAGGGCGACATGGAAGCATCGCCCACAAAGATACATTTGTAATCCTTGCCGTACGTTCGAAGCACTTCGGCTGTCGGTATCTGTGCCTGCCAACGGCGTTGGTTGTCGCGCCACACGCCCTCGTACAGGCAATTGTGGAAGTAGAAATATTCAAGATGCTTGAACTCGGCGCGCGCCGCGGAAAACAGCTCTTCGACGACCTTGATATAAGGGTCCATCGAGCCGCCAACATCCAGAAACAACAGAACTTTTACCGCATTGCGCCGTTCAGGGCGCGTTTTGACATCAAGATATCCGTTTTCGGCTGTGGCGCGGATGGTTCCGTCCAGGTCAAGCTCTTCATGTGCTCCGTCGCGTGCCCATCGCCGCAACCGCTTGAGCGCGACCTTGATGTTGCGCGTGCCCAGCTCGACACTATCGTCAAGATTGCGAAACTCGCGTTTGTCCCAAACTTTTACTGCGCGCTGGTGGCGGCTTTCGGTCTGGCCGATCCGCACCCCTTCGGGATTGTAGCCATAAGCCCCAAAGGGCGAGGTGCCGGCGGTGCCGATCCACTTGTTGCCGCCCTGATGCCGGCCTTGCTGTTCCTTAAGCCGCTCTTTGAGGGTCTCCATCAGCTTTTCGAACCCGCCAAGGGCCTCGATCTCGGCACGCTCGCTTTCCGACAGATGTTTTTCGGCCATTTTCTCCAACCACCCGGCCGGAATATCCACCGCCTCCATCACCTGTTCGGCGCTGATCGCTTCAAGACCCTTGAAGGCCGCCGAAAAGGCCTGATCGAACCGGTCGAGATGCCGCTCGTCTTTTACCAGAACCGTACGGGCCAGATAATAAAAGCTCTCGGGATCATAGGTTGCGATTCCTGCCGTCATCCCCTCCAGAAAGGCAAGATGCTCGCGGATCGAGACCGGCACCCCTGCGTCGCGCAATGCCGAAAAAAAAGGAAGAAACATCGCGTTACAGCCTTTTGTACAAGAAAAGACCGCACCCGCAGCAGGCAGGCGTCGATCCGGTGGTCGTTAAGAGACGCTACGTTCGATAATAATCGTCACGAGAAATCCGACAAGCCCGAAGGCAATCGCATGCGCCGCCCCGTACTGCATCTGATCGGCGAAAACGCCGCCCCTTTTGCGCGCCCTGAGCGCTCCGAGGGCTGCGCCGCCAAGGATACTGGCAATAATAATCATTGTATCTGTTCCGTTCAGTTGCCGTTCGCGCGGGCCTCGCGCACAGGGCGCGGAGCAAGGCTTGCAATTTCGTTCAGGCGGGTCCTGACGACCCGCTCGGAGCCAAACCCATACCGCGCCCAGCCCAGACTGTCGAGCCGTACAGCACGCGCCTCTGCTGGTCGGCCCAACAGGTCCAGAGCCTCGGCCTTGAGCATCAGAAGTGTTGACAAAAGTGCGGCATTTCGGGCGTCGGCAACAGCAGGTGCAGCTGCATTTACCAAGGAAAGTGTGCGTTCGGGCCTGCCTGCGGTCAGGGAAAAGGCTGCAAGCTGCATGGCGACATGGCCGGCGTGGACGGCCGTTTCCGGCTGTGCGTTATAAATTGCAAACGCCTCGAAAAACGATGTGACGGCCAGTTGGGGGTCCGTGCCCAACGCCAGCCTGCCCCGCACATAAAGGGCGAACGCAGCGCGCGGATCGCGCCATCCGTACGCTTTCGCAAGCAAGACGGCACGCGCGGCGGCACGGCGGCGCGCAGGCAGCGCGGCTCCCGGCCCGACGGCTATCTCTATCTCGTCGATCCAGGCCCGCGGCGTGTTGCCCGTTGGCCGGTTGGTGCGGCGGTTCTGGCCGGCGGGGTTTATATCGCGCAGCGCACGGCGCAGGGCAGTTTGCGCCTCTTGCCGGGTCATGCCGTTGCGCAACTCGGGGCTGTAATAGGCCCGCAGGATCAGCATGTCGAACCCTGTCAGCACGGCATGGAAATTATCGTCATTAAACACGCTGTCGGGCAGACGGTAGACATCGTTGAGCGGCCCAAGCGCCTGCGCCAGCTCTTCGTGCAGGCAATCGCGAATTTCCTGCGGGCTGACATCGCCGGGCAGGAAAATTGCGGCCCGTGTGCGTTGGTTCAAAAGGGTCCAATCCACGATCCGCGAGCGTCTGGCACGTTTGAATTCGCGCCACGTCTGCACGTTGGGCACAACAAAACACGCGGCCTGCGGGACGACCCGTTGCAAGTCGCGGCGCGAGATAACCTCGACGACGATATTTGCATCCTCAGCGGGGCCGACCTGTGTGATCGTGATCCTGGCCTCGTGGCGCAGCCGCCCCAGCAGAGCCGTCAGATCGGGTTGCAGCGTGGGTGGCAAGGCGCGGTCGGTTGGCTGGGCGACCTTGATGGTTACCGGACCTATGAAGCGTGTCATCTTGTCCAGTTTCCGGCCGCTCTCCATCTGGAAACTCAATTCAAGAAAGTCGGCGGCGATGTCGGTATTGGCATGACGGGGCAACGCGGGATGCGCCGGCGAAAAGGTCTTCATGGCCGGCAGGGCAGGGACGCCGGAGCGTTGTCGGGTCGTGTCTGTGGTGTCGATCCCAAAGGACGAGCACGCCCCGAGTACGAACAGCACAACCAGGCCAACGCTCCAATGTCTGATCATTTCGGAGGTCGTGAATAACGGATAAACGGCGTTTTTGCGCCAATACGATCATAAAGACGCCGCGCGGTCGTGTTGAAATCCTGCGTTAACCAGTAAACTGCCGGGGCCCCCGATCGGTCGGCTGCATCATAAACCGCCTGGATCAAAGCCCGCCCGACACCGGTACCACGCACCCGCGGGTCGGCATAGAGATCTTGCAAGTAGCAGACATTTTCCCGTTTCCACATGTGGCGGTGGAACAGGTAATGGGTCAAACCAACCGGCGTGCCGTCCTGAACCGCTATCAAGCCGTGAAATTCGGTGTCCGACGTCGACAAAAGCCGCTCGAAGGACAGCGCATATATTTCCTCGGGGACACTTGTTTCGTAGTACTCCAGATAGCTGGTCCAAAGGCGCCGCCAGTGATCGAAATCACTTTTCTCAATCGGTCTGATAATCAAATCCAAAGACATTATTTTCCTTTCACACGGTTCGTACACCCCTTGGGGAGACGTCGGGCCGTTGTCGTGTTGTGCAATGTCTTTACACCTCGTCGCGTACAGAGTGAAGCACGCGGGTTCTCTTTAGAGAAGCCAATTTGTTCGGTCCGCACCCAGTGCCCCCGCGACTACAAGGTATAGCCGTGGGTCTTGATCCATGGTCGCAGCATGTCAAAAACCGGCGAAAGCTCTTTTTCATAATTGCGCCACCGGTCCGTCGCATCGCCGTACAGCGGTTGTACGACTTGCGAATAGCTCGGGGTGCCGATCAATCCCCGTGCCCGTGCCGTTTTAGTATAGCTTTTCAGCGTATCTTCCCACTCAAGGCCAAGAAAGGTCAGCAAGGGGGCCACCTCTTCTTGCATATTAACCACCAGCGACTCGTAACGCAGGGTGTGCAATTCGATTTCATAGCGTGATTGCGCAAGTGAAAGTTGTTCCATGGCAATGCAATAATACTGCGCGATCCGCTCGATCCGGACCATATTCGCCATCGCCGGGTTCAGGCTAAAAGTCTGCATAAAGCAACTCAGAATACAGTCCAGCGGGTGACGCAGCGCAAGGATGAACCGTGCCTTCGGAAACAGCGCATGGATCAGCGGAACCTGAAGGATATTCAAGGGCAGTTTGTCGATCACGCAAGTGCCGTTTTGTACCGGAAGCAGCGTCGACAGAACCGTCAGGTAAAGGCTGCGTAAGTCCTCGATCTCGCTGTCTTTCAGCATCTCGATGTCGATGATCGATTTGTCGGCGCCGAAATGGTCGATGACATTCTTCATCATCGGTTCTTCCTCAAGCACGCTGATGCGGGAATGGGAGCGCAGGATCGTGTCCAACAAGGTCGTACCAGAGCGGGGAAAGCCGATAAGAAACGTGGGCGCGGGGTCCGGGCCGGGCGCGCGCGACGCGGGGCGGGGCGATTTTGCCACCGCGCGCATCGCCGCCAGCTTTTGCTGTTCCAACTCGAAATAGGCATCTGGCCGTTGGGCCGCAAATGTTGCAGAGCCGATGACCGCGTCGTTCATTCTGGAAAAGCCGGCAAAGGCTTCGGGGAATTGCCCGAGTTTGTCGTGGCAACGTCCCTGAATATTGTGAAACGTCTGTTGTTTGACCTGCGTAA
>JBLHUT010000089.1:0-11731 GCA_047629975.1 Paracoccaceae bacterium | reverse complement strand
GCCGCTGCGCAACAATATTTCAGATATGCGCAATAAAGTGTATACCAACCGGCATGGCAAAATGTGTCGACCGGGCACGCAGACCTGTTCAACTGGCATAATGCGCCCTATATGAGCACTTCTGCAAGCAACAGTCGTCATGAGGTTTCAAATGTCCAACAGCCGCCATACCCGCGTTCTGATCATCGGCTCCGGACCAGCGGGATATACCGCCGCAGTCTATGCCAGCCGTGCGATGCTGGATCCTATTCTGGTTCAGGGCATCCAGCCCGGCGGACAACTGACGATCACAACCGAAGTTGAAAACTGGCCCGGCGACACGACCGTTCAGGGCCCCGAACTTATGATCCGAATGGAGAGCCACGCCCGCGAGGTCGGCACCGAGATCATTTCCGACTACATCAGCAGCATCGACCTGTCCAAGCGTCCCTTTACGGCCATTGGCGATGGCGGCACGGTGTATACGGCCGACGCCGTTATCCTTGCGACGGGGGCACAGGCGAAATGGCTGGGCCTTCCCTCCGAAGAAAAGTTCAAGGGATTTGGCGTGTCGGCCTGTGCCACCTGCGACGGGTTCTTTTATCGCGGCAAGCAGGTGGTCGTAATCGGAGGCGGCAACACCGCCGTCGAAGAGGCACTGTTCCTGACGAATTTTGCTGAGAAGGTAACGCTTGTTCACCGTCGTGATACGCTGCGTGCGGAAAAGATTTTGCAGGACCGGTTGTTCAAGCACCCCAAGATCGAAACCTTGTGGAACCACTCCATCGAAGAAGTCCTCGGGGACGAGACGCCGCGCGGCGTGACCGCGGTGCGGGTGCGGCACGTGGACACCGGCGAGACGACAGACATTTCCTGCGACGGGTTTTTCGTGGCCATCGGCCATGCGCCGGCGTCGGAGTTGGTGATTGACCAGCTCGAGACCCACAACGGCGGTTATGTAGTAACAAAACCCGACAGCACAGCAACCTCCATTCCCGGCGTTTTCGCCGCCGGAGACCTGACGGATCACATCTATCGTCAAGCGGTAACAAGCGCCGGAATGGGGTGCATGGCCGCGCTGGAAGCAGAAAAGTTTCTGGCCGAGCACGAGGGCGATACCAGCCCCCCTGCCGCGGCGGTTTAACAAGCCGTTCAAGGAACACCCGCTGTTCGCGGCGGGTGATCCGCAATCCGAGATGATCCCCTGCTTGAAAATTGCAACAGCGCGCCAAAGGTGCCTTTCATTGTTCTGTCAGGTCCGTCATTGTATCGCGAAATTCAGGGCGCTTGGGCTGTTGTGACACCGTTTCCCAACCGCTCGGTTCTGTTCTGACCAGTTGTTTGAAAGGTTCCTGTGCATGGTTGCATTTGCCGCATTGGCCCATATTCCCGGCCCGAAAGCTGCCCCGTTGATCGGGCATACATTAAACATCCTGCACGACAGCTACGGTTTTCACGGTCAAGTCAGCCAAAAATACGGCAACGTTTACAAAGTAAACATGCTGGGCGAATGGCGTGTCATTCTGATCGGGGCGGATGCGCTCGAAATGGTGCTGACAGACAAGGACCAGATTTTTTCCAGCGAACAAGGCTGGGACATGATCAAGGACCTGTTTCCCGGCGGCTTGATGTTGCGCGACTTTGACAATCACCGGCGGCATCGCCGGATCATGCAGGCGGCCTTCAAGGCCCCGACGTTGCGGGCCTATCAGATCAGGATGGGTCAGGAAATCGAGACGCTTGTCGGGCGTTGGGCACTGGATACGCCGTTCGAGTTCTATCCCGCAGTCAAGGATCTGACCCTGCGGATGGGCGGAGCCGTCTTTATGGGGCTGCCCACGGATGCGCCTGAAACACGCCATTTGAACAAAGCGTTCGCAGACGAGGTTGCAGGCTCTTTCGGGCTGGTCCGCAAGCCCCTGCCCTTTACCAAGCTCGGGCGCGGCGTGGCCGGACGCAAGTTGCTCGTCGAGACTTTCTCGAAACTGATTGGCGAGCGCCGCACGAGCGGTGGCGACGATTTCTTTTCGCAAATGTGTCTCGCAAAAGACGAAGACGGCGCCGGCTGGAGCGACGCAGAGATCGTCGATCACTTCAACTTCCTGCTCATGGCGGCCCATGACACGACAGCCAGCGCGCTGACCACGATGGTCTGGGCCCTAAGCACCCATCCTGAATGGCAAGACAGGCTGATTGAAGAAGTGGCCGGCCTGCCCCCCGGCCCCCTGACACCCGAAGCCATGGCGCAAATGGAGCTGACAGAGCGGGTTTTCAAAGAAGCCTTGCGCCTTGTGCCACCTGTCCCGTTCATTCCCCGGCGGGCGACACGCGCGTTCGAGTTCGAAGGGGTCACCATCCCTGCGGGCACGTCTGTGAGTGTTTCACCGGGCATGGTCATGTCGTCACCGCAGATGTTCACAAACCCCGAAAGCTTCGATCCAGACAGGTTCTCTCCCAATCGCGCAGAGGACAAGCGTCACCGCTATGCCTGGGCGCCCTTTGGGGGCGGGGCCCACAAATGCATCGGGCTGCATTTCTCGACGATGCAGGTAAAGACCTTCGTTGCGGCCCTTTTGCGACACGCGCGGGTCGAGGGCACAGGCGCGCCCGAAGCGAACTGGCAACGCATGCCGATCCCGCAGCCCAAAGATAAACTGCCCGTGATTCTGAGACCGCTTTAAAAACGCCGGTCGCGTTCGAAAGGTCATGAAAAAGGTCCGCCCAGGAAATGCATTCCCTTGGGCGGACCGAACTGATCAAATGCACACACTCACTAACCACGCTCAGGTTAACACAACCGCAACACCGGCCCAGAGACACCGCACAAAACGCAAAACGCTCTGCTCATTTTTGCTATATTTTAGGCATTATCATGCCTTGGCGGCCAAAGTTTGGACAGGTCCGGTTTCTGAAAACGCAGCGCGCCTTGGACCAAGGGTGACACCGGTGCGATGCCCCCGAGCCCACGGGCCTTCTGATGTCATCAGCCGGTTGCGGTCTGAACCAACTCCGGCGCGCACGCCGTTTTGTCGGCACCAGAGCGTGGCAAATAAGCAAAAACATCAATTCCTCTGTGTCCTATGCTTGATTATCGACCCAGTTCAGGTCTAAAGCCACCAAGAGTGCGGCAGCTTTCTTGGGAGGAGTGACCGCGCGATTTAAATTACATCCAATCGAGTGGTCAAATGTTTGCAGATAATCTGGTTCCAATTCCTGAACTCTATGTTTCCCATGAAAGCGGGCAAAAGCTAAGGCTTGAAGCCGCGAACCTTCCAAGCTGGGATTTGACGCCGCGTCAAATTTGCGACTTGGAGTTGCTGATGAACGGCGGGTTCAATCCCCTCAAGGGCTTCATGAGCGAGGCCGACTATAACGGTGTCGTCAAAAATATGCGCACCGCCGATGGAACCCTTTGGCCGATCCCGATCACACTGGATGTCGGCGAGGATTTCGCTGCCAAAATCGAACCCGGCCAAGACATTGCCCTGCGGGACCAAGAGGGCGTGATCCTTGCGACCATGAGTGTTGGCGACAAGTGGACCCCTGATAAAACTGTCGAAGCCGCAGGGGTTTACGGCGCGGACGACAGCGCGCATCCGGCGGTCAATTACCTTCACAACACTGCAGGCGCCGTTTATCTTGGCGGGCCCGTAACGGGTATCCAGCAGCCGGTTCACTACGATTTTCGCGCACGCCGCGACACGCCAAACGAGCTGCGGGCGTATTTCCGCAAAATGGGCTGGCGCCGGATTGTTGCGTTTCAAACCCGCAATCCGCTGCACCGCGCCCACCAGGAACTGACATTCCGCGCAGCCAAAGAGGCCGAGGCGAACCTGTTGATCCATCCGGTCGTCGGCATGACAAAACCCGGCGACATCGACCACTTCACGCGCGTGCGGTGTTATGAGGCCGTTCTGGACCAATACCCGTCGGCCACAACCACAATGAGCCTGCTGAACCTTGCGATGCGCATGGCCGGCCCGCGCGAGGCGGTCTGGCACGGGCTGATTCGAAAAAATCACGGCTGCACGCATATGATCATTGGCCGCGACCACGCCGGTCCGGGCAAAAACTCGGCCGGGGACGATTTTTATGGCCCCTACGATGCGCAGGAACTGTTCGCCGAACACGCGACAGAGATCGGCATCGAGATGGTCGATTTCAAACACATGGTCTGGGTTCAGGAGCGGGCCGAATACCAGCCCGCCGACGAGGTCGCCGAAGGGGCAACGGTTCTGAATATCTCGGGAACCGAGCTGCGCCGGCGTCTGGCCGAGGGGCTTGAAATTCCTGAATGGTTCAGTTTTCCAAGCGTCGTGCAGGAATTGCGCCGCACCCGTCCGCCGCGGTCAAAGCAGGGATTTACCGTGTTCTTTACCGGCTTGTCCGGCTCGGGAAAATCGACCATCGCAAATGCGTTGATGGTCAAGCTGATGGAGCTTGGTGGCCGGCCGGTTACGCTTCTTGATGGTGACATCGTGCGCAAGAACCTGTCGTCCGAGCTTGGGTTTTCCAAAGCACACCGCGATCTGAACATTCGTCGTATCGGGTATGTTGCCTCGGAAATCACGAAAAACGGAGGCATCGCGATCTGTGCGCCGATCGCCCCCTATGCCATCACCCGCCGTGCCGTGCGCGAGGACATCGAACAATTTGGCGCGTTCCTTGAAATCCATGTCGCCACTTCGTTGGAGGAATGCGAACGGCGCGACCGCAAGGGGCTTTACAAGCTGGCTCGCGAAGGAAAAATCAAGGAATTCACAGGGATTTCCGATCCCTATGACATGCCTGAATCCCCTGAGCTGCGGCTGGAAACAGACGGGTTCGATGTCGATTACTGCGCCCAGCAGGTCTATCTCAAACTCGAAGCGATGGGTTTGATAACCGGCTGATAGTTACAAATAGCAAAAGCCTCGCTGATCAAACAGCGAGGCTTTTCAAGTCTTTTTCACCGCCAGGTTTTTAGCGATGGATCAAAAGTCACCGACCGTTGGTCGCGTTTCTTTTGTCAATTAATGCGCATTGACCGGCGCCAGATCGTTCTGGCGGGCCAGCATAAAGGCCATGTCACGCTCTGCAACCAGTGCCAGCGGCGCGCCGTCCGCGTCATGCAGCGCATAAAGCGTCTGGCGTCCCTCGGCACGGGCTTGCACGTCTTGCGGAAGATCGCAGACCTTTACCGGACGGACATAAGCAATTTTCGGCGCATCCGATTTCGCAACCGCACGGTGTTTTTCAAAATCGTAATTCCTGTCCATCACGTTATCCTTTGTGTGGTGTGTTGATACGAATGGTCTGAACAATCGTCTCGGGGGCCGAGCGCACCAGATCCACATGCAGCAGCCCGTGTTCCATCGTGGCACCGGCAACATCGACCGCATCGGCCAGCACAAAGCTGCGCAGGAACTGCCGCCCGGCAATACCGCGATGCAGGAAAATTCGGGCATTGTCTTCGTCTTGCTGTCGCCCGCGGATCACCAATTGGCGATCCTCGACAGTTATGGCCAGATCGTCCTCGGCGAATCCGGCCACGGCAAGCGTGATCCGGTAGCTCAAGTCGCTGGTCTGTTCGATATTATAGGGGGGGTAGCCTTCGTTACCGGACTTGGCAGTCCGCTCTACCAGTCGTTCCAGTTGTTCGAACCCTACGAAAAAAGGGTGCGATCCCAGTGTCAGTTTGCTCATACGGCATGCCCTTTGTGTTAAGCGACGATGCAATTGCGTTCAGTCCCGTCGTTCGGCGACCTATTGAAAATATGGGGGGACAACCGCCCCGATACAAGATGCAGAGTTTGCGCAATTCGAAACAGGGCGCTACATAGACACATCAGTGTTTGCTGTCTCAAAGGTCCGCCCCACATGTCCACCTCGAACAAGATGAACCAGATTGACGTTTTGCGCGTGAAGTTGCAGGTGCTAAAGCGCGAGCACCGCGATCTTGACGATGCGATCCACGCCTTGCAATCAACAGCAACAGGCGATCCGTTCACTTTGAAGCGGCTCAAGAAACAAAAACTGACGCTGAAAGACCGGATCAGTCAGCTCGAAGACGAGATCACACCGGATATCATTGCCTAACCGGACAAGATTGTCACACAACTCTGCATCTGGACCGTTGCGCAAGCCGAACGAGCGGGTATAGTTTGCCCTCTTTTGCCAACGAAAGCAGTCTGTCATGATCGATCCCGCCAACCCCCAAGCACCTGCGCCATTGGTTGGCATTATCATGGGAAGTCAATCCGACTGGCCGACGTTGAAGGCCGCTGCCGATATTCTGACAGAGCTGGGAATTGCGCATGACGCGCGCATCGTCTCGGCGCACCGCACGCCTGACAGGCTGTGGGATTATGGCCGCTCGGCAGTGGATCGCGGCTTGAAGGTGATCATCGCCGGCGCCGGCGGTGCCGCGCATCTGCCCGGGATGATGGCCTCGAAAACGCGGGTGCCCGTTGTCGGTGTGCCGATCGAGACCAAAGCCCTGAAAGGCGTCGACAGCCTTTATTCGATCGTCCAGATGCCGCGCGGCTTTCCGGTGGCGACCATGGCCATCGGGGCGGCGGGGGCGGCGAATGCCGGATTGATGGCCGCAGCAATCCTTGCGGTTTCGGACCCGGCCCTTGCCGCACGGCTTGACGCATGGCGCGCCGCCTTGTCCGCTTCCATTCCGGAGACACCACAATGAGCAAGACCACGCCTTTACCCGCAGGCTCCGTGATCGGAATTCTTGGCGGAGGCCAATTGGGCCGGATGCTGGCGGCTGCGGCGGCACGCATCGGATACCGCTGCCATATCTTTGATCCTGCGGCCTCTCCGCCCGCCGCCGATGTGGCTTTTGCCCACACGCAAAGCCCGTATGACGACATCGAGGCACTGCGCCGTTTTGCGCAATCGGTTGATGTCGTCACTTATGAATTCGAAAATATCCCTGCCGCCGCACTTGATGCTATTGATGCGCTGACCACGATCCATCCAGGCCGGCTTGCGCTGGCGACCAGTCAGGACCGGTTGACCGAGAAGACGTTCCTCAATGATCTGGGGCTGGAAACCGCTCCCTTTGCCGCCGTCGACAGTGTCGAGGCGCTGAAATCCGCGCTTGAAACTATTGGCACCCCTGCAATCCTCAAGACCCGCACGCTGGGCTATGACGGCAAGGGGCAGGTTCGTTTGTCAGAAACCACCGACCCCGAGGGCGCGTTTCTGGCTCTCGAAGGGGCCCCTGCGATCCTCGAGGGGTTTGTAGCCTTTCAACGCGAAGTGTCCGTAATTGCCGCTCGTGGGGCTGATGGATCGGTGGCCTGCTTTGATCCGGGCGAAAATGTGCACCGCGACGGAATCTTGCACACGACCACTGTGCCTGCACGCCTGTCTCCGGCCCAGCGCAGCGATGCAATTTTGCTGGCCGCACGGCTTTTGAACGCGCTTGAGTATGTCGGAGTGATCGGAGTTGAGCTTTTTGTGACGCCAACGGCCCTTGTGGTGAACGAATTCGCCCCAAGAGTGCATAACTCGGGCCATTGGACCATGAACGGCTGCGCCGTCGATCAATTCGAACAACATATTCGCGCAATCACCGGATGGCCCTTGGGCGACGGGGTCCGTTTTGCAGATGTTACCATGGAAAACCTGATCGGAGCCGAGATCGACAAGGTGTCAACCCTTGCCAGAACCCCCGACACGGCCCTGCACCTTTACGGCAAAACCGAAACACGCCCGGGGCGCAAGATGGGCCATATCAACAAAGTAATCCGGCGGAACACCTGACGCCCGTGCGTCGCGGCTCTTTGACCAATGGGTTCAAGCCAACCTGCGGATCACGACAGCAGTTTAGCGGCGGCAGACTCAAAAAAGCGCGCGTCAGGTTGCGTGCGCCGTCAGGGCACCATCCTGAAGCATATACTGCATGGTCGCACCGCTTGTCGGATGCGGCGCCCAATAGGCGTCGATCGGACCGAACCAAGGACCAAGCTCCTCGGCGCTGGACCCTGTGATAAAGGGCACAAAAACGCGCGGATCGTAAAACCGGAACAAGGTGACCGTTCCGTCGGGCAGAATGGCCTCGATGTTCCGGCGCAATTGCCGGCGCACATCTGGCAGCTTTGCGGCAGCATGACAGGTGATGCCCCATTTATTGACCCACCCCCGTTGCTGGAATGCCTGAGTGAACCGCGTCCCGGGGTCAAGACGAACGATATAAGGCGCCACCGGCACAAGCTCTGGCGCGAGTTTTCCCCCGAAAAGCGACTGAAAGACGGCCTCTTGCTGGATCAGAGGATAGATCATCTCTTCGCGGGCCGCGTCGATCAAGGCAAAATGGGGCAAGTGTTTTTCCTATTCGTCACTCACGCAAACCCTGCACATTTCAAAAGGAATGTACAGCAGTGCGGGGCGGCGCCTGACGGCACGGCGCATCAGCCGTTGTCATCATTCGCGCTGTTTGCAGCACAGACTTCGCAAAATGGCGTGCCGCTTTTCGCCGCTTGCACAAGCGCACTGGCCTGTGTCTTCGGAGACATCGCCACCGCGGGTATCGAAGCCGGCGGGGGCCGGTTTGTCACAGGCGGCGGCGTGCTTGACGCCGGTGCATCCATCTCTAGCCCCGACTTTCCGGTATTTTTGGTCGCTTTGGCGCCAGAAGTCCCGCCGCCACCCCCGAGGCCCGGCACAACCGCCCCACCGCCGCCACCGCCACCACCGGCAGCAGACCCGATCAGGACATTTGGCATGCCGACAACAATCGTGCCGCCGTGTACTGTCGGATCTCCCATGCGGGCGGCGGGCATGGAGCAGACCAGAACGTTGGGCGAACCCATGGCGATCATATCAGGGGGACCGACACAAACACATTGGTCGGTCGCTCTTGCTTGCGGCATATTGCCAACCAGAACAGTTGGCGCGCCTTTCACGACAGGTCCGCCGACATGCGGAATGGGGGGCACGCCCGGGGTGACCATCGGGCAGACATGCATATCGCCTATGCGTGCGGCAGGTTGTGACATTGTAATCCTTTCTGTCACCGGTAAAATCCGGATCAGTTGACACCTCGGCCGTGTTTAATGGCCCAAGGCTACTGCGGAAGCCTTTTCAACGCAACAAGTGCCTCATCTGCCAAGCAGAATGCCTTCACTCATTGGGTCAGTGCGGTTTGTCGGTCGATGATACTTTGGCTGACGGTGCCATCGTCATAGGCCAGCACCACATGCACGCTGTCGACGCTGCCGGCAGGTGCGGCCACATGCAAAAGATACGCTCCACCTCCCAGTCCCACCGAACAAGGCTCCATCTGGAACACAGTCGACGGGGCCGCGCCGTTGAAGCCGTAATGCACACTTTGAAGGCCACAGCGCCACCCGACCAGCGGAAGAAAGGACACAAGGTCCGATCCGACCTCTTCATGGATGCTGATCCAGTGTGATTTGATCTCTTCTAGAACCGCTTTTGCATCCCCCGACAAAGTCAGCGTCTGGGCCTGTGCAGGCAGTGTGAACAGGGTCAAAAGCAAGGCTGGCAAAAGAATCTTTTTCATTTCGGTTCGCTTTCCGGAAAGTGACTGTGCAAGAACGGACACCTTTCAACAGGTCGTCGGGGCATGGTTTAACAGGTGCTCGAGGCACGGTGATGTTGGCGATGGGGCAGCAATGTGTCGAACATCAGGCCCTGTCGCATGGCACCGAACAACAGCGCGGGAAGAACACGTGGTTAACCTGTCCTGTTGAGCGCACCGCCGCTTTGCCCTAAAGCTATGCACAGAACTCAACAGGGAGAGGCAAAAATGCCAAACGATGACACAACACCCGGTCCGACTTATGGCTTTGATACGTTGCAAATCCACGCAGGAGCCAAACCGGACCCCACGACCGGATCGCGCCAGACACCGATCTATCAATCGACAGCCTTTGTGTTTCGCGATGCCGATCACGCCGCTGCCTTGTTCAACCTGCAAGAAGTCGGGTACATCTATTCACGCCTGACCAACCCAACAGTGGCCGTGTTGCAGGAACGGATTGCGACGCTCGAGGGCGGCGTGGGCGGTGTGTGTGTCTCATCAGGACACGCGGCACAGATCATGGCGCTGTTCCCGCTGATGCAGCCGGGGATGAACATCATCGCCTCCACGCGTCTTTATGGCGGTACGATCACCCAGTTCAGCCAGACGATCAAGCGTTTCGGCTGGTCCGCAAAGTTTGTGGATTTTGACGATCTAGATGCGATCAAAGCCGCCATCGACGACAACACACGCGCGGTTTTCTGCGAATCCATCGCCAATCCGGGCGGCTACATCACCGATCTTGACGCAATCAGCGCCATCACCGATGCCGCCCAGATCCCGCTGATCGTCGACAACACCACCGCCACACCGTATCTGTGCCGCCCGATCGAGCACGGCGCGACACTGGTGGTCCATTCGACGACGAAATATCTGACCGGCAACGGCACCGTGACCGGTGGTTGTGTTGTGGACAGTGGCCAGTTCGACTGGGCTGCCTCGGGCAAGTTCCCGTCCATGTCGGAGCCCGAGCCCGCCTATCACGGGATGAAGTTCTCCGAGACATTCGGACCGATGGCGTTCACATTCCATTCGATCGCCGTCGGCTTGCGGGACCTCGGGATGACGATGAACCCACAAGGCGCACATTACACGCTGATGGGCATCGAGACCCTGAGCCTGCGGATGGAGCGGCATGTGGCAAACGCCCAGAAGATTGCCGCATGGCTTGAAAAGGACCCCCGGGTCGAGGCCGTGACCTATGCCGGTCTGCCGTCTTCGCCCTATTACGACCGCGTCGAAAAGATTTGCCCGCGCGGGGCGGGTGCGTTGTTCACCGTCGCCCTCAAAGGCGGATACGAATCGTGCATCAAGCTGGTCGACAGCCTTGAGATTTTCAGCCATGTCGCCAACCTTGGCGATGCGCGGTCGCTGATCATCCATCCGGCCTCGACGACACACCGGCAATTATCCGCCGCCCAACAAGAGGCCGGCGGTGCAGGACCCAATGTTGTGCGTCTGTCGATCGGCATCGAAGACGCCGATGATCTGATGGCCGACCTTGATCAGGGTCTGTCCAAAGCGGTCGGCTAAAGCATCCGGCGGCGAAAATCCGGATCAAAACCTGTCGGAGTCCTGCGCGCATTTTGCGGGTGGGGCCCCGATTATTGTGCCGCAGGCCTGATCGCATAGACGATGTTGATATCGGCCCGAATGGCAAGTTCCCCCTGCGCCAGCGGCACCGCGTCAGACGCAGCCATCGCGCGCATTTCCATCTGCATCACTGGCGCTGATCCGCCCCCTGTTTCCGAAATCAATTCGGGAGCCCCAAGCGTGACACCTGCGGCCTGTGCGTATATTTCCGCTTTGCGCCGTGCATCCGCAACAGCAAGCGCGCGCGCCGTGTCGCGCAAGGCCTCTGCCTCGCGCAGCCCGAACCGCAGATCCTGAAACCCGTTTGCCCCTTCGCGCACGACAACATCCAGCAATTCTCCTAGCTGATCAAGCACTTGAACATCCACGACCAACTGATTGACCACCGTGAACCCGTCTATCAAGGGTGCCCCCGACGCGCGGTCCTGCCGCGAGGTCCAGCGCGGCTGTAGGCTCAGCCCGCTTGTCTGCATATCCCTTGGCGCCACCCCTGCCCGCGTCAGCGCCGACAAGACCCGCGTCATCCGCTCGGAGTTCAGAGATAAGGCGCGGCCAGCCTGCGTGTCTTCGGTTGTGACCGCCACCCGCACTGTCGCCATATCGGGCTTTGCGGCA
>JBLHUT010000088.1:0-11758 GCA_047629975.1 Paracoccaceae bacterium | reverse complement strand
CTTTCATGCGTCCGGGTCCGGGCTTTGGCTCTAACGGGTCAGGGGCCGCTGCGGTCGCGGCAAGGCGCGAACGCATGTCCGCCACATCTGCCAGCGCGTTTTTGCGCAGCGGTCCGTTGGCGATCACATCGCAACGCACGCGTTCAACATCGGCACACAAATCGCCCTGCCCTGCGATCGGTCGCGCCCGCGTCATCGCCAGATGTTCCCATGTCCACGCATCCTCGCGTTGGTACCGCTCGAAACTTGCAAGAGAGGTGGCAACCGGCCCCTGTCGCCCCGATGGCCGCAGACGCATGTCCACCTCATAAAGCTTACCCTCGGCCATCGGCGCACTCAGTGCAGTGATCAGGGCCTGCGTCATGCGCGCAAAATACGCCCGCGCCGCAAGCGGCCTGCGTCCTTGCGAGCTTTCCTGCCCGCAGGCGTCATAAATGACGATCAGATCAAGATCCGAATGTGCCGTCAGCCACCCTGCTCCCAGCGACCCCATGGCCATCACCATTGCGCCGCGCCCGGGTGGCGGCCCGTGCTTTTGCGCCACTTGGGCGACAACAACGGGAAATAGCGTCGCGACAACCGCTTCGGCAAGTTCGGCATATTGCCCGCCCGCCTCGTCGGCATCGGTCAACCTTCGCAGATGATGCACGCCAATGCGGAAATGCCATTCCTTTGTCCAGCGCCGCGCCGCATCCAGCTGCGCCTCGTAATCGGTCATCTGTTCAAGCTGTGTGCGCAACGCATCCTTGAGCCCGTCAAGCCCGGGCCACGGCGCAAAGAACCCCCCGCCGATCACCGCATCCAGAACACCGGCATTGCGCGACAGATATTGCGCCAGCGCCGGCGCGCTGGCCGCGATATCGACAATCAGCGTGAGCAGTTTGGGGTTGGCCTCGAACATCGAAAACAGCTGTACCCCCGCAGGAAGCCCTGCCAGAAATCCGTCGAAAGCGGCAAAAGCCTCCTCGGGGCGGGCTGCATCGTTCAGCCGCATCAACAAGTCGGGCTTCAACCGCTCAAAGATTTTCACCGCGCGCTCGGAGCGCAGCGCAGGATACTGACGCCACCGTGCCGTGATGGCGGGAGCCTTGATGTCGCTGTCTTGCCCGACCCGCGCGCGCGGCAGATAGAACCCTTCGGTCACATCGCGGACCGTTCGCAGCCGGGCGCTCAGATCGGCGCGCCAAAGGCTTGTGTCACGCTGGCCCATCATCCGGGCAATCCGGTCGAAATCTTCGGGGTTTTGGGGCAAGGCGTGGGTGTGGGCGTCGGCCACCATTTGCAGGCGGTGCTCCACATCCCGGTGCGCGCGGTAGCACGTGGTCAACCGGTCAGCGATGTCGGCACTGATCCAGCCTTTTTGCGCCAGCATGGCAAGCCCCTCGACGGTGCCGCGTTTGCGCAAGTCGGGGTCGCGGCCACCGGCAATAATCTGGTGGGTCTGGGTGAAGAACTCGATCTCGCGGATGCCCCCCGGCGCAAGTTTGATATCGCGCCCCTCAAGCCCGTCTTGCCCGTGCAGACGCTTGTGCTCGCGCAGGCGCACGCGAATCTGGTGGGCATCCTCGATGGCGGCAAAATCAAGGTGTTTGCGCCAGATGAAGGGCCGCAACCGTTTCAGATATAACCCGCCAGCCACGATATCCCCCGCGCACGGACGCGCCTTGATGTGAGCCGCCCGCTCCCATGTGCGACCGACGCTTTCGTAATACCGTTCGGCGGCCTCCATCGCCATGCACACCGGCGTGACAGAAGCATCAGGACGCAGCCGCAAATCGGTTCTAAAGACATATCCCTCGCCGGTCATGTCGTTCAGCAACGCCGTCATCTTGCGCGTTACCTTGATGAAAACCGCGCGCGCCGTCATCACGTCTTCGGGCGCATACCGGCTGTCATCGAACAGGCATATCAGGTCGATGTCGGACGAATAGTTCAACTCGTGCGCGCCCATCTTTCCCATCGCGATCACGACCATTCCAGCCGCCACCGGCAGATCCTCAAGGGTCTGACCGGGCAGTTTTCCGCGGGCAAGTTCGGGCGCAAGAACAGTTTTAAGGGCCAGATCAACCGCGGCATCGGCAAAATCCGTCAGCGCGCCGGTTACCTGCTCAAGCGTCCAGACACCACCCAGATCCGCCAGTCCGGCATAAAGCGCCACACGCCGCTTGGCCTGTCTCAGCGCGCTGCCAAGTTGCGCGGGCGCCGCGCGGGTCATTTCCTCGATGATACCAGTCAGGATTGTGTCCGGTGCCTGCAAAAGCGCGTGAGTAAGCCAGAGTGTTTCACGCGCCATCAAACCACGCAAATACGAACTGCACCCGGCCGCGCCGACAATCAGATCGCACAGCGACCGGGGCTGCGGGCGGAACGCCTCCAGCGCCTCAAGGCCCGCAGACGGATCATAGGGCAGTGGGCAACGGGTTTGCGCGGCTTCAAAATAATGGGTCATCCGTTCTGCATGACCCGACACGACGTGTGCGTCAATGACCCTTGCAGCAGCACCGCCCCTGTTCCACAAACAGCCCCGACGCCACAGCGCCGAAAGACAAAGGAACGCGTATCATGAGCAAGAGCCTTGAAAGGGTTACAAGCATTTTGAAAGCCGCCGGAGCCGGTTTTGAAATGCGCCACCTGACCGAAGACACCAGAACCGCCCACCAGACCGCCGAGGCGATCGGCTGTCACGTCAACCAGATCGCCAAGTCCATCATCGCACAGGGCTACGAGAGCGATGCGCTCTTTTTGTTTCTCACCTCGGGCGGCGCGCAAATCGACCCCGAAAAGGCGGCAGACCTATGCGACGAGCCCATTTTACGCCCCGCGGCTGATTTTGTGCATGCGCTAACGGGCTTTGACGCGGGCGCGGTGGCCCCTTGTGGCGCGCTGACCCCGCTCAAGACATTCATGGACCCTGCGTTGCTCGAATATGACTTGATCTGGGCCGCAGGTGGCACGCCACACGCTGTGTTTTCTGTGTCTCCGGCCCTTTTGCAAAGCATTTCACAGGCCACGATCGGGAATTTTACGGATCGGTGATGAAATTTAATCACATAAAATCAATATACTGAACGATTATGTAAAAAGGATATACATTAAGTCTTGAACAACAGCGGGGGATACCCACATTGTATGATGTGAAGCGAGTTTACATTCACTCAAACCCAACCCGAGACTGGAGATATCGATGACTTTCGCAACTTCCACCGCCACCGGACCGTCCTGGTTCGTCAAAGCAGTTAGTTGGCTTGATGAGCGCGGCCCCCTCGCCTGGACTGCCGCAATGGTGCTGGGCTTTGTCTTTGTGTGGCCTGTCGGCCTTGCCATTCTTGGCTATGTAATTTGGAGCAAACGTATGTTTAACGGAAAATGTCGCACCCGAAACCAAACCCGCCACGTACGCCTTGGCAGTTCCGGCAATACGGCTTTTGATGCCTACAAGGCCGAAACTCTGCGCCGTCTCGAAGACGAGCAAGGCGCCTTTGAGCAATTCATGGAGCGTCTGCGGGCCGCAAAAGACAAGTCCGAATTCGATGCCTTTATGGATGATCGTGCCAAGACAACCACCCCGTCCGAGGCATTTCCTTCCGCCGATCCGGCCTGAGGCAGATGACGATGCCGGCACCCGACACCACCCTCGGGTGCCACCCGAACAGCCAAGGAGGCCTTTGGCAAGGCCTTCACGCCGCACCGGTACGGCAAAAAGACAATCCCCCGGGCCGCGTGCATGCTGTAGAATTAAAAGCATGTGACAGACCCCGTTTGCCTTCGGGCAGACCATTTCCAGCATCCCGTAAACCGAAAGCGCTTTAGGCCGAATGATGACGCCCCACACCCTTCCCGACCCCGACCTTAGCCCGGCCTTTTATGCCGATGTGCCCTCAAAGCGGCTTGTGGCATGGATCATCGACAGCCTTCTTGTTATTGCGCTGATGATCGTCATCATTCCGTTCACCGGTTTTCTGGCGCTTTTCATGCTTCCGGCGGTGTGGCTGATCCTGAGCCTTTTGTACCGTATCGTGAGCCTTACCCGTCATTCGGCAACCCCCGGAATGCGGGTGATGTCGATCCAGATGCGCGCCCATACAGGGGCAAAATTCGGATTGAGCGAGGCGATTGTCCACACGTTGATCTACACGACTTGCGTTTCTTTTGTCCTGCCACAGATCCTCTCGGTTTTGCTGATGGCGACGGGCAGCCACGGGCGCGGACTGGGAGATATCGTGCTGGGAAGTGTCATGATCAACCGGCCAACATCGGGCTAACGCAAGCGCGACTTTGCTATCTGCTCAAGTTTTAGGCGCATTTTGCGGCCTCGTTACCGCGACCATAGCGAACAATCAACCATTCTCGCGCATCAGGGTTGGCCTTGGGCAAAAGCCCTGATAGCCTTTTCACAAATGCAACAGCTCAAGCGTGACAGATGCGACACACACTGCCGATTGCGCCCCAGTTCTATGTGACGGCTCCACAACCATGCCCCTACCTTGACGGGCGCATGGAGCGTAAGCTTTTCACGGCCCTTCAAGGCGATCAGGCAGAACAACTTAATGACACGCTCTCCAAGCAGGGGTTCCGGCGGTCACAGAACGTGCTGTATCGACCGTCATGTTCCGATTGCACCGCTTGTCTTTCTGCGCGCATCAACGTCGCGGCATTTACGACGAATCGCAGCCAACGCCGCACGATCAAACGCAACGCTCATCTCAAACGCGAGGCCACGTCGCCTTGGGCCACCGAAGATCAATATTCGCTGTTTCGTCGCTATCTCGACAGTCGCCATGCGGCGGGTGGTATGGCGGATATGGATATTTTCGAATTTGCCGCAATGGTCGAGGAAACTCCCGTACGCTCGCGCGTGGTGGAATACAAACGCAAGCTGAACGGCGTCGCCACCCCCGATAGCGGTTCAGAACTTGCGGCTGTGTGTCTGACGGATGTGCTCGATGACGGGCTTTCGATGGTCTATTCGTTTTACGAGCCATCAATGATCAACGATTCACTTGGCACCTATGTCATTCTGGATCACATCGAAATTGCCCGCTCGGCGGAGCTTCCCTATGTGTATCTGGGGTATTGGGTGCCAGGCAGTCCTAAAATGGGCTATAAAGCAGGCTTTAGCGGGCTCGAAATCTATAAATCCGGAAAATGGCAACCAATCGGTGACCCGTCGTTACACTCAAGCGAGACGCATCCTTTGTCCGTTGATCCGATTGCAGAGCAGGTGGCACAGATCGCGCTGCCCGAGGCGCGGCTGACGCGCGGTTGACCGTCCGGCCTTCGCCGGTGTGGCGGCTTCATTTTCTTTATCTAAAAAATTCGCCTGTCTCAAAGCTCGATTTCGGGTGGCGTTTCAAAGTTTAAACCGTTTTGACACGGCTTAATTTCCAAAAAAGCGTTTTTGACGCAACAAATGGAAATAATTCCTGCGTGTCACGATAGAAAAGTTGGGCTTTGCCTGTTGACGCCCCTGATGGCGCGTCCTAATGTCCCCCACAATCAATAAGGACCCTTTGGGAATGACACACATTCTAATCGTCGTAAGCAAAAGGTGCATGGGCCGGTAAAACGGACGCCAGACGGTAACCCCATGCACCCCCGCCTTACAAACGGGGGTTTTTTATTGCCTATATGCCAGCTGAAACGGAGACCGATATGGCAAAGCAGATGACCGGAGCGAAAATGGTGGTTCAGGCCCTGAAGGATCAGGGTGTGGAGGTCGTATTCGGCTATCCCGGCGGCGCCGTACTGCCGATTTATGACGAAATTTTTCAACAATCAGACATCAAGCACATTCTGGTGCGTCATGAGCAGGCCGCTACTCACGCCGCCGAAGGCTATGCCCGTTCGACCGGCAAGCCGGGTGTTGTTCTTGTGACCTCGGGTCCGGGGGCGACCAATGCCGTCACCGGCATTACCGATGCCTTGATGGACAGCATCCCGATGGTGGTTCTGACAGGTCAGGTTCCGACGTTCATGATCGGCTCGGACGCCTTTCAGGAAGCGGACACGGTTGGCATCACACGGCCCTGCACCAAGCATAACTGGCTGGTCAAGGACACCGACAAACTGTCCGACACCATCCATCAGGCCTTTCATGTGGCCACAAGCGGCCGACCCGGCCCTGTTCTTGTGGACATTCCAAAGGATGTGCAGTTCGCGACGGGCACCTATCACAACCCCAAAACCGCCGCCAAGGGTCACTATAACCCGCGCGTCAAAGGCGACCCCGAGATCATCACCGCACTGGTCGAGGCGATGGAAACGGCAGAGCGTCCTTTGTTTTACACAGGCGGCGGTGTCATCAATTCAGGCGACCGCGCAACCGAGTTGTTGCGGGAATTCGCCGAGGCAACCGGGTTTCCGGTAACCTCGACCTTGATGGGGCTCGGGTGCTATCCTGCGTCGGGGCCGCTTTGGCTCGGGATGTTGGGCATGCACGGGCTTTATGAGGCCAACCTTGCCATGCACGGCTGCGATTTGATGATCAATGTCGGGGCGCGGTTTGACGATCGCATCACGGGCCGGATCGCTGATTTCAGCCCGCGTAGCAAGAAAGCGCATATCGATATCGACCCCTCGTCGATCAACAAGGTCGTTCACACGGACTTCCCGATTATCGGCGACGTGGCCAACGTGCTGGAAGATGCGTTGCGCATCTGGAAAAGTCGCGGATCAAAGGTGAACAAGGCCGGTTTGGCCAAGTGGATGGCCAAGATCGAGGAATGGCGTTCGGTACGCTGTCTCGAGTACAAGAACTCGGACAAGATCATCAAGCCGCAATACGCTTTGCAACGGCTTGAAGCCCTGACCAAGAAATACGACCGTTACATCACCACCGAAGTTGGCCAGCACCAGATGTGGGCCGCGCAATATCTCGACTTTGACGAGCCGAAGCGGTGGATGACATCGGGCGGTCTGGGGACCATGGGTTATGGCACGCCGGCGTCTATCGGTGTACAGGTTGCGCATCCCGATGCGTTGGTGATCAACGTCGCCGGTGAAGCAAGCTGGCTAATGAACATGCAGGAAATGGGCACGGCCATTCAGTATCGCTTGCCGGTCAAGCAGTTCATTCTGAACAACGAACGGTTGGGCATGGTCCGTCAGTGGCAAGAATTGCTGCACGGCGAACGCTATTCCCAAAGCTGGTCGGAGGCGCTCCCGGATTTTGTGAAGCTGGCAGAGGCCTTTGGCGCAAAAGGATTGCGGGTGAATGATCCTGCGGATCTGGACGAGGCGATCATGGAGATGCTGGCCTATGACGGTCCGGTGATTTTTGACTGTCTTGTCGAAAAGCACGAAAATTGTTTCCCGATGATTCCATCAGGTGCGCCCCACAACGAGATGCTGTTGGGCGATGCATCGGTCAAGGGCGCAATCGGCGCAAAAGGGGCCGTGCTGGTCTGATCCGTGCCAGGGGCGCGTTGTAAAAAGGTGACCGGGGCATAAGCCTCGGTCGCATCTATAGTTTGACTTTGACGGACCAACGCCTTGGTGCGTCTGGATCTTTGCAAAAAAGAAAGACCTAGAATGGCTGCTCTAAAAATCCGAAAAGGCTCTTCAAAACATTCTGCCTATGATTTGAAGGACCCCAATGCCGAAGTGATCGAAACGCATACTCTGGCGGTTGTTGTCGACAACGAAGCCGGTGTTCTGGCGCGGGTCATCGGGCTGTTCTCGGGTCGGGGCTATAATATCGAGAGCCTCACCGTTGCCGAAATCGATCATACCGGCCACCGCTCGCGTATTACAGTTGTCACCACCGGCACACCTCAGATCATCACCCAGATCAAATCACAGCTTGAGCGTATGATCCCTGTTTACGAGGTTCACGACCTGACTGTGGATGGCCCGAGCGTGGAGCGTGAACTGGCCCTTTTCAAGGTCAACGGCACAGGCGACAAAAGGATCGAGGCCCTGCGTCTGGCCGAGATTTTTCGTGCGAATGTTGTCGATAGTACGCTTGAGAGTTTCGTGTTCGAAATCACCGGGACCCCCGAAAAGATTGATGCATTTGCAGAATTGATGCGCCCGCTCGGACTTTTGGAGGTTGCGCGCACAGGTGTCGCCGCACTTTCACGCGGCTATTGACGGCGCGCAATCTGAACGGGCACAACAAAATCCGACGGGGCGCGTATCTGGCCGCCCCGGTCACAAGATAACGTCGCTTGCATCAAAATCGGCAAGAAAGAACGACGAGATGAAAACGCCGTCTCCGTTGTCGAATTCAATGCGAAGGCCGGATGTCCTGTCACTGGCGTAGTTCAACAGGTTTTCAAAGGTTCCCAGTGGCAAAGCACTGAAGTCAAGAATGTCGATCCCATCTTGAAAATCACGCAACTGGTCGAACCCGAAATCATCGGCAAAGATAAACGTATCGCCTGCGTCGCCGCCATAAAGAATATCGTCGCCGGCCCCACCAATCAGCGTGTCGCCGCCGCTGTCCCCTTTAAGCCGGTCGTCACCTTCACCTCCGTCCAGCCAGTCGGAATTGTTTCCCCCAAGCAACACATCGGCGCCGCCCTCGCCATAAAGGAAATCATTGCCTGTGCCTCCTGACAAATCGTCAGAGCCTGATCCGCCGTAAGCAATATCATTGCCACCGCCCGCAGTAATGATGTCATCGCCTTGTTCGCCGTACAACAAGTCATCGCCGCCCAAAGACTTCAGCCGGTCATTGCCTGCGCCGCCATACATGATGTCGATCCCGCTGTCGCCAAACAATTTGTCATTGCCGTGCCCGCCGCTCATTGTATCCGAGCCGCCTTTGCCGCGAATAATGTCGTCACCGGAGCCTCCCTCGAACATCTCGTCTGCGGCGGTGCCCAAAAGCCGGTCCTCAAACCGTGACCCGATGATCCCCTCGATTGAATCCAGGAAGTCCTTGTCGACAGAGCCTGTCTTTTGCAGACCCGCCGCTTGGTTCACGTTCACGATTACACCGACTTCGGCATCGGAGTAGTCAATAACATCAAACCCTTCCCCACCGAATATCTGATCCGCGCCAAGCCCGGGACGAAATGTGTTATCTAACGCGTCCCCCGTCAGAATGTCCGAAAATGACGACCCGACGATGCCCTCGAACCCGACAAGAACATCCCCCGCCGCATGGCCGCCGCTTGCCGAATGGGCCAGCAGATCGACAATTACGCCGGCCTCCGAGCCTGCATAACTGACAAGATCACGCGCGCCCGACCCTCCGTTAAGCCAATCAGCCCCCGCGCCGCCTGACAAAATGTCATTGCCCGCGCCACCAAAAAGGCTGTCGTTGCCGGTCCCTCCCGCAAGATCGTCATTGCCAAGACCGCCGTCCAGATGATCATCATCCGTGCCACCGATCAGCACATCGTCGCCACTGTCACCGCGCAAGATGTCGGCTCCCGCGCCGCCCGACAAGACGTCGTTGCCAGCCGCATCTTCGGGTGCAACTGCTTGAAAGTTGAGCAAAAGTTCAGTCGCGGCCTCGTCAGATGCCACAAGCCGGACCGACACCACATCATCAGCGCCCAGCACGACATCCGGCACCTCGATGTCGAACGACAAGCCCAAAGGAGAGGCGTTCAGATCTTCGGGCAGCAATGTCGCGACCACGTCGCCATTCACCGTCACCTCAAGTTGCGCGATCTCGGAGCTTTCGACCAACCCTTTCAGCAACGCCGCCGTCAATTGGGACGGAGTGGTGATCAATTGCGCCGAGTTGTTTGCAATTCCGTCATCCAACCGGTCCAGTTCCGGAATGACCGAATTGTTGTTCAGGCCGACGGCGCGAACAGTGGCATTCAGGCCGTCGGGAGCGATCAAGGTCGTTGCCGCTGGCGACGATATTGCGAATGACGGCGGACCGTCGGAGGCAAAAAAGACATAGTTTGCCCCCTCGCCCATGCTGCCAAAGGAGGTAACCGCTTGATCAAGCGCCGATTCGTATTCGCTGCTGCCGGATGGCGACAATGTCGCCAACGCGGTCGGAACCGCCCCTCCAACAAAACCGGTGTAACTGACCGAGACATTCTGGTCGAACGTTACGATCGCAAGGTCCGCCCCACCGTATCCCCCTGCAATCAAGGCGTCGTTCAACGCCGAGTAGGAGGCGATGACTACGTCGATCATATCGCCCGCGCGCCCGTCGCCATTCAGATCACCTGTTGCTTCGGCTCCGGCGAATGTTGTCGCCATCGAAGCAGACGTATCAATGACATAGACGAAATTGGCTTCTGCCGCAGCCGGCGCCACACGCCCGATCGTGCCCGTAAAGTTCAAAGCCTGCCCCTGGGCGGCTTGCGGGGCGTGGATCGTCAGCGCAAGATCGACACCAGTCTCGGTTATGGGCACTGCGCCGGACACCAGAACTCCGCTTGTTCCGCTGTCGCCGGAAATGTTGTCGTCTCCGGCATCTCCGTTCAGAACATCCTGCCCGCCTTCGCCGATCAACCGGTCCGCTCCCTCGGCGCCCATAACAACATCATTGCCGGAACCAGCATGAACGATATCGTCGCCAGACAGCGCCAGAACCACATCGTCGCCACTTTCGGCATAAAATATCTCGTCTTCGGTCGCACCGATCATGAAGTCTTCGAGGCCGTTGCCATTATAGATGATCTGGGCGGGAACACTTGGTTCAAGATTATAGTTCACGATCGAGTCAAGGATCTCGGGGGAGAGTCCGACCAAAACATCCTCGGGCAAATCCGCGCTCAGCAACGCGATCGTATCCGACATCGTGGTGCTGTTGGTGGCCTGAACAGCAAAGAACATGATCGACGCTGTTTCTCCGGCGGCCAATTCAACGGTATATTCAAAGGTGATATCATCGCCGGAATGTGCCAAAAGCGACGGATCAAGACCGCCATTTCCGTTGCCGATAACCACACCAAGATCGGGGCCGCTGGCTGTTGGTCCGTTGCTTGCAATGAACCAGTCATCGGACGTGTCCGCCACAAGATCGCCACTCGAACTGCCCTCGATCCGTGTGTTCAGATCAAAACCAAGATCGCTGTAGATTGAAAACGTATACGTTGTTGCCGTGTTCGACGTGTTCGTCGCAGAGTTCACAAACCGCGCCCAACCTTCATCGTCAGGAACATACAGATTACGCGACAACGCAACGCTCGGGTTTGACCAAGACGCCCCCTCGATCGTATACATTCGATTGTTCAACGCTGCTTCTGCATTGTAAACATTGGGGAAATCTAGCGCAAGAAAGGCGCCATCAAATGTATTGCCAGTGCCATTGATGACACCGCCCATTGATTGAAAATCCCAAACAAAACCATCGCCATCATTAAGCGTTACCGGAAATCCGACCATTTAAATTATACAGAATAGCACCCCTGCCATTCCGCCCCATCTCTAGGCGCCCACCGAGGTCCAAAGACACCATCAGGCGTAAACAGGGGCTTAATTCGTACCGGAGCCATCGTTAGAGTTTGAACTTTCCGCAGCCTTAACCAAAGCAGGGCGAATTGCTGTTTCAAGCAACTTTTCGGTTATCGGCCCCGCAAAGCGAAGAATTATTTTACCTTCCGCATCAATGACATAAGTCTCTGGAACGCCGTAAACTCCCCAGTCAATCGCCGTGCGTCCCTCAAGATCACTACCGATTGCGGTGTAAGGGTCGCCAACCTCCTCCAGAAATTCCAGCGCATTTTCAGCTTTGTCTTTGTAGTTGATCCCGTAAACCGGAACCCCTTCGGCGGCCAGCGTCACAAGCTGTGGATGCTCGACCCGACACGGCGCGCACCAGCTTGCCCAGTAATTCACA
>JBLHUT010000087.1:0-11773 GCA_047629975.1 Paracoccaceae bacterium | reverse complement strand
GCGCGGTGAAAATTGCCAACACCGATATGGACAATTCCGGGCTTCAGAGCGGAGCGATCATACGTGGGACGTTTGATTGCGTCAGATAAGGTCGCAAGATTTGCGTCATTCAGTTTCATCGTCATACGGGCATATCGTTGGGTAAGAATGCCGCAAGCGCGTTTGACAATGTTACTGCGACAGCATCAGCGCCCTTTGACCTCAAAAGGTCCGTTTGAGCGTCGCGGATACCGTCCAGATGCGACCCGCCTACAAATCCAACCACACGCATGCCGGCAGCCACGGCACCCTGAACGCCATGCGGCGAGTCTTCCAGCACGACGCACCTGTCCGCCGGAACTCCAAGTTTCGCAGCAGCAAACAAAAACAGGTCCGGCGCGGGTTTGCCGTGGTCGACTTGATCGGCACTGAATGCCGATCTTTCGAACCAAGGATCCAGACCGCTGATTTTCAAGGTTTCACTCATTCGCCGCATTGACCCACCTGTCGCCACCGCCACGGGAATATTGTTTTGCTTTAGGGTAGAAAGCATCTCCACGACACCTTCGACCTGACGAAGATGCTTTTTGTAGGAGGCAAATAGACGCGCCTCTACACGGTCAACGAATTTCGTTTGTTCGGTGCCCTGCGTTAGCTCTGCAAAAATGACCTGCATAGATACGCCCAGAAATCTCGCGCGGATTTCTTCGAAGGTCACATCCGAAAACCCCATCTCATGCAGAACCTCAACAATCGCACCAATGCTGAGCGGTTCGCTGTCCACAAGACAGCCGTCGAGATCAAATATGAGAGCGGCGGGCGCTGACGTCATCAGGCTTGGTCCTTCATGCAAAGCGCTGCGTCCTGATCAAAGTCGGATTTCCGTCTTGCGGTCAAACAGGTGCACGTATGACGGATCAATAACAAATCCAAGTTCCGACCCAGGCTTTGCCTGTATCCGCTCTTTCACCAGAGCATCAATCAGGTCACTCCCGGACTTCGCAAAGACCTGCGTTTCAGACCCCGTGGGCTCCACCACCACGACGTTCATGGGCACGCCGCCTTCCCCAATCCGGATGTGTTCTGGGCGAATACCGTAGATGACCTCACTGCCATCTGGCGGAGCTGTTTCAGGGACTGGCAGCACAAGACTGCTATCAGACACAAAGCACTTAACGCTGTTTTTTGTGCCAATCTTACCATGAACCAAATTCATCGAGGGCGAGCCGATAAAGGCCGCAACAAAGGTGTTGTCGGGGTGGTCATAAAGGTCCAGCGGCGAGCCGATTTGTTCCACCCGCCCATCGCGCATCACGACAATTTTGTCGGCCATTGTCATGGCTTCGATCTGGTCGTGGGTGACGTAAACGATGGTCGTGCCAAGGCGTTGGTGCAATTCCTTGATTTCAATCCGCATGGTCACGCGCAGCTTGGCATCCAGGTTCGATAGCGGTTCGTCAAAAAGAAACACCTGTGGGTCTCGCACAATCGCACGTCCCATGGCCACGCGCTGGCGTTGCCCACCCGAAAGCTCTTTTGGGTAGCGTTTCAGGTAGGGTGTCAGGTCGAGAACAGCGGCTGCCTTTTCGACTTTCTCTTTGATCTCAGCAGCGGGCAGTTTCGACATTTTTAATGGAAACCCGATATTGTCGCCGACGGTCTTATGCGGGTAAAGCGCGTAGCTTTGGAAAACCATCGCGATGTCACGCTCTTTAGGGAGCACATCGTTAACCACGCGGTCCCCAATCGACACCGTCCCGCTTGAGATTTCCTCAAGCCCTGCCAACATCCGCAGCAAGGTGGATTTGCCACAGCCGGATGGGCCAACCAGCACCACAAATTCGCCGTCCTCGATATCGACAGAGACGCCATGCATCACCTGAACATTGCCGTATCTCTTGATGACGTTGTCTATTTTTACATTGGCCAAAGTATTACTTCCTTATTGCGGCAGTTCGATTTGCATCTTCACATCCGCCAGGGGGGCCGATGCAGCAAGGTCAAAGGCCTGCACTGAATCTTCGAATGCGAATGTTTTTGTAATCAGCGGTTTGACGTCAATCGCACCCGAGCTGAGCATGCCAACACAGCGTGGAAACACGTGGGCATACCGAAATATATTCTCGACCCGTGCTTCGCGCACCATCGCGGCACCCGCGTCGTATTGAACAGGATCAGATTGACCGCCAATCATGACGACACAGCCACTGGGTGCGAGCATCTCAAACACGCTCCTTGCCGCTTGGGGTGATCCGGTTGCCTCAAAAACAACATCCACACCCCAGCCGTCCGTGGCCTGCATAACTTTGTCGGTCAGGCTCTCGGACGTTACATTCACCGGTACAATCGCGCGGCTAAGCGATCCAGCGATTTCCAACTTCTTATCCGCCAAATCCGTCACAAAAACCCGCGCACACCCCGCCGCCAAGGCCGAAAGCGCCGTCACCAAGCCAATCGGCCCTGCCCCCATGACAACCGCATTGTCGCCAGGTTTGATCCGCGCTTTGGTGGCTGCATGTACGCCAACTGCCAGCGGCTCCACCATTGCCGCTTCGCCAAACGAGACATTATCGGGCAGCTTGAAGGTGAAGGCTTCTGGATGCACACAGGTTGGGCGCAGAATACCGTGAACGGGCGGCGTCGCCCAAAACCGAACGGCGGGATCAACGTTATACATGCCCATGCGCGTCGCGCGGCTATTGGGGTCGGGAATGCCCGGCTCCATACAAACGCGGTCGCCGGTCTTGAGCGTTGTGACATCCGCCCCAACCTCGATTACCGTGCCGGATGCTTCGTGGCCCAAGATCATCGGATCATTCACGACAAACGGACCGATACGACCGTGGGTGTAGTAATGCACGTCAGACCCACAGATGCCGACGGTGTGCAGTTTGATCCGCACTTCGCGGCTACCCAGCACTTCTTCATCGCGTGATATCTGCGGAAAGTCCCGCAGGCTGATTTCATCTTTTCTTTCCAGAACCAGAGATTTCATTGGCCTAGCCTTTCTTCACGATAAAGACGGCGAGCGCCGCAGATATTGCATTTGATATCCAGATCGACAATCCCAAGGGTTCCACAAATCGAAACCAGAAAAGCGAAATAGCGACCCAGATCACAATCGAGATAAAGCAGCGGTCGAATGCGTTTGTCTCAATCGGCAAGAAGCCCGGCTTTGTCTCAACGAAGTCAGGGACGTCTACCTTTTCTGCGCGCACGGTCGAGAGTGGTGTTTCTAACTTTTCAGTCATTTCATTAACCTTTCACCGCACCAAATGTCAGTCCGGCCACGATATGTTTTTGCACCATGCCAAAGACGATCAACGCCGGAATCAACGTAAAGACCGAGATAGCGGCCATAATTCCCCACTCCGTGCCCGTTGTGGTCACGTATTCGGACAGGCCGGTGGTCAGGGTCCGTGCGTTAAAGTTTGTCAGCGTCGCCGCAAGCAAATATTCGTTCCATGCAAAGACCCATGTTAAGATCAGCGTCACAGCCAAGCCGGGTCGGCACAGCGGGAACACGATTTCAGTGATGACTTTCCATGGGCTGGCGCCGTCGACAAACGCGGCTTCATCCAGCTCTTTCGGGATTCCGTCAAGCGTGGGTCGCAGAGTCCAAATCGCGAAGGGCAAGTTGAACGTGCAGTACACCAATATCATGCCGATCCGCGTATCCAGCAAGCGCCATTCGCCGATCGTGTAGACTTGGGTCATTAGCAAGAACAGCGGCAGCAGAAAGACAGCAGGAGGGGCCATTCGGTTGGTGATTGTCCAAAAGAAGATCGACTCTTTCCCGGTCATGTTGAAGCGGGACAAGGCGTAGCAGGCAAAGAAGCCAAGCGTCGTGCAAAGGATCGCATTGCCTGTTGATATAATGATCGAATTCACCATGTAGCTACGCAGCAGGCGATCCCCCCACACTTGAGCATAATTCCCCCAATAGGGATCGCTGAGGATCAATTCAGGCGTGCTGAACAATTGTACGGCGGGTTTCACCGAGATGACGAACAGCCAATAAATCGGAAACAGGGTCAAAAAGCTGACCAACGTCCAGAATATCAGGCCAAGGATTGGGCTGGGTTTGTTCATGTTGCTTTATCCCTTGTTTGCATTGCGCGGTGCCAGCATCGTCACATAAAGCAACCAGCACGACACAATCGTCAGGTAGAGAACAACCACTGATATCGTTGATCCGTAGCCATAGTTCGTTTTCGGAAACACCTCTTTGAAGATATGCACACCAAGGATGCGCGTCGCAGAGCCGGGTCCACCACCTGTCAGCATCCAAACCTCATCCACGGTCCGCAATGCGTCCATCAAGCGGATAAAGACTGTTGCGACGACGGCGGGGGCGATCATTGGCAGGGTTATGTGCCAGAATATCTGTCGCTTGCCTGCCCCGTCAATTTGGGCTTGCTCAAACGGGTCGCGTGGCAGCGACACAAGCGCTGCAATCAGGGTCAGCGTGACCAGTGGGGTCCAGTGCCAAATGTCCATGATAATAATCGTCGCGAAGGCAGCGGGAACAGATGTCGCAATATTCATCGTGATGCCAAACCATTCGTCCAAGTAGTGCGGGATGATCCCAATGGACGGCGTCGTCATCAGCTTCCACACAGAGCCCACGATGATCGGGGCCATAATCAGCGGCAGCGTGTGAATGGTTCGAAAGATCGCCTTGCCGGGAAATTCTTTCATGAAGGCCTGCGCCAACATGTACCCCAAAATCAGCTCTGAGATGACTGCAAAAAAGACAAAGGTGACAGTGGCGCCAAGCGAATTCAAGAAAGCAGCGTCAAAGACAATCTTGCGAAAGTTATCGGCCCCGTTGAAGATCATAGTGGGGTCGGCGGCAAATGGGTTCCATGAATGGAACGAGACGTAGACCACATAAATAAATGGGATAACGCCAAAGAAGAACAGAATGACGAGCGTTGGCGCCAGTAGTATCCATCCAAGACTTTTCGACTGCATGACCTGCTCCATAAGCAACGAATTTGGAATGATATTGGGGCTGGTCGTAGCTCCATGTCAAAAAAGTGGGCCGCCGCCCGAACGCGGCGACCCGGTGACCTTTGGGAGAAAGGTCTAGTTACGGTAGCCGAGTTCAGTCATCTCAGCTTCTGCGGCTGCAGCCATCTGGTCAAGACCGTCGCTAACGCCAACGTTACCCAACAGGATTTCGTAGAAGATCGGGGCTGTTGCCTCGCGAACTTGCGCGTGGAACGGATAGGCTGGTGCGCCTGCAAACAAGTAACCCTTGTCTCGCAGCATGTCGTAGTATCCGCCCAGCGTTTCGTTCATCGCCACAACCTTTGGGTGGTCATAGGTCGCCGTGTTGGTCACGCGAGGTGCGGCCACTGCCCAGTCAGGCTGAACTTCGTTCTGGCCAATGTACTGCAAGAAAAGTGCCGCAGCTTCTTGTTGCGTAGACGTTGAAGGAATACCAAATGCGCCGCCATCGTAGTAGCCAATGTAACCCTCACCGGCCTCTGCTTGGGCAAGAACACCCTCTGCCAAAGGTGGCAATGCAACACCAACGTTTCCGACAACCAATGATTTAGTTTCGTCAGCTGCAATCCAACCAGCATTTTCACCGTAAACAAGGCCTTGCGCGACCCTACCCGCCCCAAATGTTGTGCCGACTTCAGTCCAAGTCGATGCTGCGCTTTCTGGTGGAGCAATATCACGCATAGAGAGCCACCAAGTCATCGCTTCTTTTGCTTCAGCACTGTTCATCGCACCGCCGTTCTCAACGGAAGCCGCAAAGTTGTTGTCTGCGTCGATACCCCAATTATAGACACCGAACGTTGGAGCTATTGACTCGAAGTACTCGTACCATGATGCAACGTGGCCAGTATGTGCCTGAGCGGTTGTACCCCAAAGATCGATGTCATTTTCTTCGCCGTAAGCAGTGAAAAATTGGGCTATCTCAGCGTACTCCGCATGCGTTGTGGCTGGAACGAGATCACGCCCTGTTTCAGCTTTGAACGCCGCCTGAATGTCAGAGTCGCCAAACAAATCTGTACGATAGAGATAAACTTTGATGAACGCTTCCATCGGTACGCCATAGAGGTTGCCGTCAGCATCCCTAAAGTAGTCAGCGAAGGTCGTGAAGTTGTCTTCACTATACGTAGGCGCCTGAATTGCAGGGTTCGCTGCGATCAAACCAGTAAGGTCGGTCAGGAAATCGCGAGATAGGTAGGAATAAATGATGTCTTGCTCGATATAGACCATATCATAGATGCCGGTTCCGGCTTCCATATCTTTGATCGCTTTATCGAACATTTGGTCCCAAGACGTAGTTTCGATATCAACGCGAATGCCTGTCAGGGTTTCAAATTCAGGCGCAAGAACTTCCCGAATGTACAAAGACGGCGGTGACGACTCAGTCACGCCGCGTAGGGTTACACCCTGATAGGGCGCGGCCGCTTCTTTCCAAAATGCGGCATGCCCATCAGCGAGCGCCGCTGTGGATGCTACCGTTAGTGCAAGCGCGGATGCGCCGAGTTTAAATGCAAAGCTCATTGGCTTTCCTCCCATGTATCAACTGGATGCTGTTTCGCGCTTCGCTGGTCATCACTGACAAATTCGAATCGCGCCGCCTTCCTGAAGTCAAAATGCATATGCAATACGTCGCATGCAAGTGTTTTATTCAAATACATGGATTGCCATACATATGTATTCTGTGCAAAAAGATTTTCAGATCATTGATGGAGCAACGTATGCCAAGAGAGACTACAGAAGACGGCGAAGCCTTCGTAACCGAGGTTTGCTGGCACTATTACGTGAATGAAATGACTCAGGCCGAAATCGCACGGCTGATGGGCGTTACCCGGTTGCGCGTGAACCAATCCATCCAGCGCGCCAAGTCGCTGGGTCTGGTCAAAGTCTGCATCGAATCGCCGTTTCTGCCGCGCATTGAGATGCAGCAAGACTTGCAATCGGCACTTGGGATTGATCGCGCTGTCATCAGCCCAGTAAACACGAATGACTACGACTATCATCGCTCTGTAGGGGCTGCGTTAGCAGAGCTGTTGAATGAACGACTGCGCGTGGCCAACTGGGCGTCTTTTGGAGTCTCCTGGGGCCTGACCCTTGATACAGCCATCCGCAAACTGTCCCGCCAGTCGCATCCGAATGTCGAGGTCGTGTCGATCCTTGGCGGCACCGCGCAAGGCTCGACATTCAACTCCTTTGGGATAGCGTCAGGCTTTGCAGCTGTCCTTGGCGCGCATTATTCCGTACTGACCGCCCCAATCTACTTGTCCGAAGGAATCGACCGGAATTTGTTCCTGTCGCAACTGGCACTGAAAGAACACTTCCGGAAATTTGACACCCTAGACGCCGTCCTATTGACCTGTTCCAACGTCTCAGAGAAATCCTTTCTTGTCTCGCACGGTCTCCCCAAAGAAATGACCCCCGAAACCCTAATCAAGGCCGGGGCCATCGGCGACGTGCTTGGCCAATTCCTTGATAAAGACGGAAACTCTGTTTCCAAAGAGGTGGATGATCGCACCATCGGGATGCCGCTTGATCGTGTGATGGCGGTGCCTGAAAAGATCATGGCCGCAGCCGGGCCGCATAAGGTCGATATCATCCGCGCTGCCTGTAGACGCGGGCTGGTAAATACGCTCGTGACGGATGATTTGACCGCAAAGCTGATTTTGGACACCCAAGACAGCACCCATTCGCAAGAAGCGCAATAGGTCAGTCGCAATGGCAGGTCCCACCCCCCTTGCACCCGACCATCTTGGTCCGACAGTCTGCATTGGAGAAATCCTTGCCGAGATTGTCGCGACGACCGAGGGCAATGGATTTAAGAACCCCCAGCCGCTTATTGGTCCCTATCCCAGCGGTGCGCCTGCGATCTTCATTGATCAATGTGGGCGGATGGGCGGATCAGCTGCAATGATTGGTGCGGTTGGGGATGATGATTTCGGGCGGATGAATACGGATCGGCTAGCGCGCGATGGTGTCGATGTCAGCGCAATTGCTATCCACCCGAGCTTGCCCACCGGCACCGCCTTTGTGCGTTACCAAAACGACGGGAGTCGTGATTTTGTCTTCAACATGTGGACCTCTGCCGCCGGAAGCCTATCGTGGACACCCGCTGTCGAAGACGTCATTACCCGCGCGGGGCATTTGCATGTCATGGGTACGTTACTGGCCCGTGACCACATATGGCAAATGATCGAACGGGCTGCCCCGCTCATCAAGGCGCGTGGCGGTACGGTGTCCCTTGATCCCAATCAGCGCAAGGAACTGACGAAAGATACTGATGATCGCTTGGCCAAAATGATCGCGCAGACTGATTTGCTGCTACCATCGGGTGATGAGATTTTCCTTGCAACCAAAGGCGTTCCTGAGATGGGTGAGGTAGACGCGATACATGCGATCTTTGCGCAAGGTGTCTGTGAAATTGTCCTTAAGCGTGGGTACGTTGGCGCAACCTGCTTTCAATCTGACGGCACCGTGACCAATGCCCCTGCTTTCATTGTGAAAGAGGTCGATCCAACAGGTGCGGGCGATTGCTTTGGCGGGGCCTATGTCGCGGCCCGCCGCCTTGGCATGGCTGTCGCAGAAGCGCTGACTTATGCCTGTGCAGCTGGCGCGCGCAACGTCACGATGCGCGGCCCGATGGAAGGGGCAGGTACGCGGGCACAGCTTGATCATGTCATCGCTATCACCCCTAGATTCGATCTATGAGGGTGTCGCTGACCGACCTCTCTCCACTTCTTCAAAGCGGCACGCCCAAAGGGATCACATCAGTCTGCTCTGCCCATCCGCTGGTTCTGCGGGCAGCCTTGCGGCATGGGCGGGACACTGGCGCCACCGTTTTGATCGAAGCAACCTGCAATCAGGTGAACCACCAGGGCGGTTATACGGGCATGCAACCCGCAGATTTCGCCCGCATCGCTGGGGAATTAGCAGATCTGGAAGGTTGTCAGAAAGACGCTATCATCCTTGGCGGGGATCATCTTGGGCCAAGCCCCTGGCGCAATTTGCCTGCGGAAGAGGCGTTGTCCCAGGCGGGAATTATGGTCGCAGCCTATGTCAGTGCGGGCTTCCGCAAAATCCACCTTGATGCCTCGATGGGCTGTTTGGGCGAAGCCGCAGCCTTGGACGATGCGACCACCGCGAAGCGGGCAGCACGGCTGGCGCAGGTAGCAGAGGACACGGCCAACAAGCTGGGATTGCCATCACCGCTTTACGTCATTGGCACCGAAGTACCCCCACCCGGCGGTGCGGGTCACGCCCTAACCACCATAGCGCCGACCTCGCCAAAGGCGGCACAGCAAACGATTGCCGTACATGAAAAGACCTTTGCCGACATGGGGCTTGCGCAAGCTTTGAACCGCGTCATCGGCCTGGTGGTTCAGCCGGGGGTCGAGTTTAGCAACCAGAACGTCATCTCATACGACCCGGCGCAAGCGAGGGCGCTGACCGCCACTCTGAAGAACCAGACCCAATACGTTTTTGAGGCGCACTCAACCGATTACCAAGGCACCACACCACTCGCACAGCTTGTCCGAGATGGTTTTGGGGTCCTAAAAGTCGGCCCCGAACTAACCTTTGCAGTGCGCGAGGCCCTTTACGCGCTTGACCTGATCGCGTCAGACCTTGTGCCCGATTACGGTCATCGCCCACTTTATGAGGCGATGGAGACGCTAATGACGCAAGAGCCCACCCATTGGAACCGCCACTATGTCGGCAGCGATGCCGAACAACGGACCTTGCGCCACTATTCGCTGTCTGACCGCATCCGGTACTATTGGGCAAGCGCGCCTGCGCAAGCAGCCGTCACACGCCTTTTTGACACTCTCTCTGGGCGCATTATTCCGCTCCCACTGATCTGGCAGCACCTGCCGGGCGGCGACGGCTTTGCGGACAGACCGCTGAATCCGGACGATGTAATCATCTGGCGGGTCACGGAATGCCTGAAATCTTACCACACGGCCTGCGCAACTTAACGACAGAAGGGGAATACCATGTCACTACAACATTTCCGATTGGATGGAAAAACGGCCCTGATCACGGGCGGAAGTCGCGGGATCGGCTTTGCAACTGCCCAAGTGTTTTTGGAGGCCGGTGCAAACTGCTTGCTGACCAGCCGCAGCACTACCGACGACATGCAGGAACTGATGGCGGCGCATCCTGACCGCGTCGCATGGGTTCAAGCAGATGTCACCGCCAAAGAAACACCTACCAAAATCGTTAAGGCTACATTGAAAAAATTCGGAAGGCTTGACATTCTGGTCAACAATGCAGGCGTCGCCGACAATGGCAACTTTCACGAATTCAGTGACGGACAGCTTGCCAACATCATGGACACCAACTTCACCGCCCCCTTCCGCATTGCCCGAGAGGCGATCAAACCGATGCTTGATCAGGGGGCTGGTGCGGTGGTGAATATTGGCTCCATCTCAGGCTTTGTCGCCAACAAACCCCAGCTTCAAGTCGCCTATAATTCCTCCAAGGCCGCAATCCACCAGATGACCAAAACCATGGCTTTTGAATACGCAGATCAGGGCATTCGCGTGAACGCGTTAGCCCCCGGCTATGTCGTCTCTGCGATGACCAAAGGCGGGATCGAACGCGATGATTACAACAGAGTCTGGACAGACAACACCCCCATGGGTCGCTTTGGCCAGCCCGAGGAAATGGCCAATTGCGTGCTGTTCCTTGCATCTAACGCCGCATCCTACGTCACCGGCGCAACACTGGTCGCGGACGGCGGCTATCTCACCCACTAAGGAGACAGACATGACAGGAAAACTTGCAGACAAAATCGGGGCGGTGACCGGTGCCGCATCCGGCATCGGTCTTGCCACAACCAAGGCGTTGCTGGCCGAAGGTGCTACCGTCGTCATGGTCGACAGAGATGAGGCCGCGCTCAAAGCGCTGATCAAGAGGCTCGGTGACAAAGCGATCCTGCAAATAACCGACCTTTTGGACACCGACAGCTGCAACGCCATGGTGCCCGAAATCTTGGCCAAGGTCGGACACATCGACATCCTGCATTGTAACGCAGGCACTTACATTGGCGGCGATCTGGTTGAAACTGATCCTGCCACAATCGATCGAATGCTAAACCTTAACGTGAACGCGGTCATCAAAAACGTCCACGCCATCATTCCTCATATGACCGAACGGGGAGTTGGCGATATCATCGTCACCTGTTCCGTCGCGGGCAATTCCGCAATCCCGTGGGAACCAGTCTATTCCGCGTCCAAATGGGCGATGACCTGCTTTGTCCATACGATGCGCCGACAACTGAACAAACACGGCATCCGGGTCGGGCAAGTAAATCCCGGCCCCGTCATCTCTGCACTTTTGGCCGATTGGCCAGAAGAAAATCTACGCAAAGCAAAAGAAAATGGGGCTTTGATAGAACCAACCGAAGTATCCGAGGCGATTATATTCATGCTCACCCGCACACGAACGGTCACAATCCGCGATATGGTGGTGCTTCCCACAAATTTTGATATTTGACCGTTGCCTCGGGCGTCAATGAAATCTTGGACTAGATCCTCTTCAACTTAAGAAAGATTGCTGCGAAATGTCGTTAAATTCAAAAAAATGCTGCCGAAACAAATGCGTTTAGTTTGGTCGCGACCTGATCAAATCAGTTATCAATCTGGGTAACGTGGATGTTTGCTATGTCCCTGTGAAGTGGTCCGGCAAAACTAGACAGCGTGCTAAGATGTATCCAACAAGAACGACAGGATACACAAATGACCAAGAGACGCAGTTTTTCAGACAAGTTTAAGGCCACGGTAGCGCTTGA
>JBLHUT010000086.1:0-11844 GCA_047629975.1 Paracoccaceae bacterium | reverse complement strand
GGGGCGAGACGCTGGCCCTGCCGACTGACCGGGTGCGCCCGCCCACAGAACGCGAGCTGTTCCTGTTCGGCAAGACCTCGGCCAAAGGTCGCCCGAAAACAGGGGCCGCCGCCGAAGTCGCCCGACAGGACTTTAGCGGCTCTTACGGCTATGTGATGGAGTAGACAGAATGACAATCCGCACCGCGTTTGTGATCACCGTGCTTGGCGCTGTCGCGCTTGTGGGATGTACCGACGAAAGCCGCGTCAGTTTTGATACCGTCGCCGGAAGCGAGATTGATACCGACGATTTCGGAGCCTCGTCGCGCAACAACGCACAAGTCATGACCGGACAGCGCAACACAAGCATCGACCTGTCGCGCCGGTTTGCCGAACAGGCCCCCACCACGATCACCTTTGCCTTTGCCAGTGCGGTGATCGAACCTGCCGCCGCACGCGCGCTGGACCAGCAGGCAGACTGGATCACAAACTACCCCGGCGTCCGGTTTCGCGTCTATGGCCACACCGACAAAGTCGGCAGCACGCAGGCCAATCAACGTCTGGGGCAGCAACGCGCGAACGCGGCTGTTGCCTATCTTGTCGGGCGCGGCATCGACCGTGCGCGGCTAGAGGGCGTCGTGTCCTTCGGAGAAACACAGCCCCTGATCGTGACCGACGGCAAAGAACGGCGCAATCGCCGGACCGTCACCGAGGTCTCGGGCTTTGTCAAAGGCCACCCGCTTGTGCATGACGGCAAATACGCCCTCTTTTCGTACACCGAAACCCTGACCAGTGCGACCGAACCCCACGAGCTGGTTCTGATCGACGAACAGGCCAGCGCCGAAGAACGCTGACGCGCCCCCCCGGTTTTCAGAGGATCACCGCAAGCCAGGACAACCGGTTACCTTACAAAGACATTTTTGTAGCCGCATTCCCGCCGCATTTTTCCACCATCCAGACGCTTGGGGCAACAGACCGGAACCATCCGCGTCTGGTCCCCGAACCGACCGACCCAACGGCTGCGCCTTGCGCATGACACCCCGTTCGGACCGGCGCGGATAAAAGGGGAAAGCAATCAAATGGAGAGCGGCGCAGCACTCAAACACGAAACGGCACCGGTCACAGTCTGCACAATTTCGCGCGACGTGCAGAATTTCAACCTGCTCATCGGGGATCTGGACCGGACAATCGGAGACAGCTGGGGCGACCTGCAACTGGACGAGGCCGTCGACTTCCTGCTGCACAGCAAACCGGGCGGGCTTGAATTCGTGGCACTCGCTCTGGATGCGCTGGACGAACCCAACAGCGCGCTGATCGACAAAATGATCGCACTGGCCAAACAACGCAACATTCAGGTTCTGGTGATCGCCGACAACGTCAGCCCCTCTTTCCTGCATCAATTGTTGCGCACCGGTGCGGATGATTTTGTGCCCTATCCGCTTCCCGAGGGCGCGTTCGAGGACGCGGTCGAGCGCCTGCGCCAGGGCCCTGCCCCGCGCGACATCCGCACACGACACAACGACAGGTCGCAAACCGCAACACCGGCCAGTCGCGACGCCGCGATCCTGCCGGTGCACGGGCTGTCAGGCGGGGCGGGCGCCACAAATTTTGCCGTCAATCTTGCGTGGGAACTTACCCTGCCGGACCGCGTGGCGGGGTGGCGCAAAAAAGCCCCCCTCCCCGCACCACCACGCGTGTGCCTGATTGATCTGGACTTTCAATTCGGCACCACGTCGACCTATCTGGATCTGACGCGGCGCGATACGGTGTTCGAATTGCTGTCGGATACGGCAGCGATGGATAGCGAATCCTTTATGAACTCGTTGCAGGTTTATAATGAACGGCTGCATGTTCTGACGGCACCGGCCGATATTCTGCCGCTTGATTTTCTCACCCCCGAGGATGTCAGCGCCCTGATCGAAGTCGCGCGGGTCAATTTCGATTTTGTCGTGATCGACATGCCGACGGCCCTTGTTGCGTGGACTGAAACGGTGCTGTCAAAGGCGCATATCTATTTCCCGATGATGCTGATGGATATGCGATCGGCCCAGAATGCGTTGCATTTCTTGCGCTTGCTCAAGGGAGAGGACCTGCCGGTTGAAAAGCTGCGGTTCGTTTTGAACAAGGCACCGAAATTCACCGATATCGGCGGCAAGGCGCGGGTTAAACGACTGGCCGAGAGCCTTGGTATCGATATCGAACTGCGGCTTCCGCACGGTCACGCGCAGGTCAAGCAGGCTTGTGACAACGGCAACCCGATCGCGCTGTCCGCGCCCAAAAATCCGCTGCGCCGCGATATCTGCAAGCTTGCGGTGTCGCTTCACGAGTTGATCCAATCCGAACAGGCCCGGTCATGACACGCCCCGCCACATTTGAGGTAGAGTGATGTTTTCGCGTTATAAAAAATCCGCCCCTCCGTTTGATCCCGCGCTTGCCACACCGGCCGGCACAGCGCCCGCACGTACCGCCCCCCCCGCTCCTGCGCAGCCAACCGCACAAGTCGCCCCGCCCGACAAGGAGAAGAAGCGTAAAGAGCGGCTTGCCGAAATCAAGTCGGAATTGCACAAACGTCTGCTCGACAATCTTAACCTTGCAGCACTCGAAACTGCCAGCGAACAGGATTTGCGTCAGGAAATCGCGGCGATCTCTTCGGAAGCTCTCGAAGAGCTGAGCATCGTTCTGAACAAGGACGAGCGTGCGACACTGACTCAGGAGCTTTTCGACGAGGTGACCGGCCTTGGCCCTCTTGAGCCGCTTTTGAAAGACGACAGCGTCAACGACATTCTGGTAAACGGGCCGCACCGGGTTTTCATCGAACGCGACGGCATCCTTGAACTGAGCAACGTGACCTTCAAGGACGAAAAGCATCTGTTGCGGATTATCGACAAGATCGTGTCGGCGGTGGGGCGACGTGTGGACGAGAGCAACCCGTACGTCGATGCGCGCCTTGCGGACGGGTCGCGGTTCAACGCGATGGTGCCTCCTGTTGCGGTGGATGGCAGCCTTGTCTCGATCCGGAAATTCAAAAAGGAAAAGCTGGGCATTGACGATCTGGTGCAGTTCGGCGCGTTTTCTGATCAGATGGCCGCTTATCTTCAGGCCGCTGTCGCGTGCCGGTTGAACGTGATCGTTTCGGGGGGCACCGGATCGGGCAAAACGACCACGCTGAATGCGCTGTCGTCGTTTATCGACAACAGCGAGCGGATCCTGACCATCGAGGACACGGCCGAGTTGCAATTGCAGCAGGTGCATGTGGGCCGCATGGAAAGCCGCCCCGCGAATGTCGAAGGCAAAGGCGCCGTCAGCCAGCGAGATTGCCTGCGCAATGCTCTGCGGATGCGTCCCGACCGGATTATCGTCGGCGAGACCCGCGGCGAAGAGGTGATCGACATGTTGCAAGCCATGAACACCGGCCACGACGGCTCCATGACCACCATCCACGCCAACTCCGCGCGCGACGGTGTTTCGCGGCTTGAAAACATGGTGGCGATGGCGGGCATCGAGATGCCGCTCAAGGCCGTGCGCGCGCAGATTGCAAGCGCGGTCAACCTGATTGTGCAGGCCTCGCGGTTACAGGACGGGTCACGCCGGATGGTGTCGATCACCGAAATAACCGGCATGGAGGGCGAGGTGATTTCGATGCAAGAGATGTTCCGTTATGAACGGTTGGGCCTTGAGGAAGGCGGCAAGATCGTTGGCAGGTTCACCGCCACCGGTGTCCGCTCCCATTATGCCGACCGCTTCAAGCAGTGGGGCTACGACCTGCCGGCCTCGATTTATGAGCCCACCAAATAATGCCCCCTCAAGCGACCACAACAGGATAGCCCGATATGCAAATCAGCCCCGAACCGATCATTTATGGCCTGATATTCGTGGCTGTCCTTATTCTAGTCGAGGGGCTTTACCTGACGGTATTCGGCAAATCCATCAGCCTGAACAGCCGGGTAAACCGGCGCCTCGAGATGCTTGAAAAGGGATCAGCCCGCGAGGAAGTGCTTGAACAATTGCGCAAAGAAATGACGCAACACCTGAATGCGCGCGGCATTCCGTTCTATTCGCTTTTGGCAGACAAGGCCCAAAAGGCCAATATCGCCTTCTCGCCAAAGGCGCTTTTGGGGATCATGGCGTTGTTGTCGGTTCTGGCGTTTATCGCGTTAAGCATCGGCACGCAGGCCTCTGCCCCGATCCGTGCGGTGGTCGCGGTGGCGATGGGGTTGGGCGGCGTTTACATGTGGATCAACAACAAGGCGAAAAAGCGTCTGTCGATGATCGAGGAACAATTGCCCGATGCGGTTGAGCTGATGGTGCGGTCGTTGCGAGTGGGGCATCCGTTCTCGTCGGCGGTCAGCATCGTCGCCAAAGAGGTCGCCGACCCGCTGGGCAGTGAATTCGGCGTCATCGCGGACGAAAGCGCCTACGGGCGCGAAATATCCGACAGCCTGAAGGCGCTGGCCGAGCGGATGGACATGCAGGATCTGAGGTTTCTGGCCGTTGCGGTAACCATCCAGCAGCAGGCGGGGGGCAACCTTGCGGAAATCCTTGACGGGTTGTCAAAGGTGATCCGCTCGCGGTTCAAACTTTTTCGGCGCGTCAAGGCGATCACCGCCGAGGCGAAATGGTCGGGCATGTTTCTGTCCGGCTTTCCGGTTCTGGCGCTGATTACGATCAGCGTGGTCAAACCGGACTATTACGACTCCGTCAAGGACACTCCGGCGTTTCTTCCAGCCTGCTTGATCGTCGCAACATTTCTGGTCACCAACGTGATCTTCATGAAGATCATGGTGAATATCAAAGTCTGACAGAAGGGATGACAAAATGGGCTATCTGTCCACACTCAACGACGATCTGATCGTCCGTTTTGGTGAAATGGGGCCGTTTTATGCGGTGGGGGCCTTGGGCTTTGTGCTCATTGCCCTGACGTTGCCGTTTTTGCTGACCAAACGCCCCGATCCGCTTGATAAACTGCGCAAGCAATCCCTTGCGACAAACCGCGCGGCAAAAGCCCGCGCCGCCGGAAAGCAGGCCTTGCGGCACGATGACCGCGGCGCGCCGCAGCTTGACCGGTTTGCAACCTTTCTGGAGCCTCAAAACGAAGCAGACCTGAGCACGGCCCGCCTGCAGATGTTGCAAGCCGGATACCGCGGCAAATCTGCCGTGCGCACCTTTCATTTCGCACAATTCGTGCTGGGCCTCGGGTTTCTGGGCCTCGGCATCGCCTATACGATGGTCAATTCAGCCACGACCGCGCCCACCACACAAAGCATGATCCTGTCGATCCTGATCCCCGGTGCGGTCGGGTATTATTTGCCGAAATACTGGATCAGCCGCAAACTTCAGGCCCGTCAGGAACAGATTACCGACGGCTTTCCCGACTCGCTTGACCTGATGCTGGTCTGTGTCGAGGCCGGACAATCGCTTGAGCAATCCATCTTGCGGGTAAGCACGGAACTGCGCGCCGGCTTTCCCGCGCTCGCAGACGAGTTCGAAACCGTCAGCAACGAGATGAAAGCCGGAAAGGATAAAGTCACCGTCCTCAAGGACATGTCAACGCGCGCGGGTGTGGCCGACATTACCTCGTTCGTGACCGTTTTGGTGCAATCGGCCTCTTTCGGCACCTCCATCGCCGAGGCGCTGCGTGTTTATGCCGCCGAAATGCGCGACAAACGGGTCATGCGTGCCGAAGAAAAAGCCAACGTGCTGCCAACCAAACTGACGCTGGGCACGATGATGTTCACCGTGCCGCCATTGATGATAATTCTGATCGGCCCGTCGGTTTATGACATCTACACCACGTTGTCGTCGGCGAATTTTTAATCCGCACGTGGCCTGTGCGCTCTTGGCCTTACAGACAGGGTGCGCGACAGTGTTTGCAAATGTCCCGATCAGGCCCTTTCCGGTTTATGCGAATTTCTGCTGCCTTTGTTGTTTGCCTTGCGCTTGTCGGCTGCGCGCAACCCGACGCGCGGTTGTCGCCGTTGGGCGGTGGCCCGCGGCCTGATGCGGCGGAAGATGCGGCAGACAATGTTGACGGGCTTGTGGTCGGGCACAGGTTGATGGCCGCTGCCGAATACGACCTTGCCTTGCGGGCCTACTACCGTGCTGCGGGCGCGCAGGGTCTGACGGCAGATGTGCTCTCGGCGATCGGGTCGGCCAACCTCAAACTCGGGCGGTTGGGACAAGCCGAAAGCAACCTGCGCCGCGCAACACTCAAAGACGAAAGGTTCGCGGCCGCGTGGAACAACCTTGGCGTGGTTTTGATGGAGCAGGGAAAGCCGGCCGAGGCCGCGCGGGTGTTTCGCATCGCCTTTGGTCTGGACAGTGGCGAAAGTGCCGACATCCGTCAAAACTTGACACGGGCACTCGCATTGGTTGAAAATCCTGCTTACGATAGTGAAAACAGCAGCAGTTACAGCTTGGTGCGCAGAGGAAGCAGTGTTTATAAACTGCTCGCCGCACCTTGATGAGGCAGGAATTGACAGACAAGAGGACGCAAGAGAAAAATGCGCCATCCCATTGTGATATCCTTGATAATATGCGGCCTTGTCGGGCTTGCGGGTTGTCAGAAGGCTTCTGAAAGCGAGGTTGACCGCGCCATTCAATCGGTCAACGCCATTGACGAGAATAACCTGAACGACATCATGCTGTCGGTGGCCGACCCCAAAGAGGCAGTAGCCTATTTCCAGCGCGCCACATCCGAGCAGCCCGGGCGCGTTGATCTGCAACGCGGCTTGGCACAGGCCCTTGTTCGCGCAAAGATGCGCCCGGCTTCGACCAAAGCGTGGGCGCGGGTCGTCGCATCCCCCGAGGCCACGAACGAAGACAGGGTGAACTATGCCGATGCCCTGATCCGCGCGGGCGAATGGGCAGATGCCGAAACCGTTCTGGACACGATTGCCCCGACCTTCGAAAGCTACAAACGCTATCGGCTCGAAGCCATGATCGCGGATGGAAACAATGAATGGGCCCGCGCCGACAGTTTTTACGAAACAGCCGCATCGCTTACCACCCGCCCCGCAGGCGTGTTGAACAATTGGGGCTATTCAAAACTGTCACGCGGTGATTTCAAAGACGCCGAGCGGCTGTTCGGAGAGGCAATCACCTATGACAGCGCGCTTTTCACCGCCAAGAACAACCTCGTGCTGGCACGCGGCGCACAACGCAACTACCAACTGCCCATCGTCGAGATGACCCAGGTCGAGCGCGCACAATTGCTCCACACCGCCGCGCTTACGGCGGTAAAGCAAGGCGATGTGGTCACCGGAAAGGGTCTGTTGAAAGAGGCAATCGACACCCACCCGCAACATTTCGAAGCCGCCGTCCGATCCCTGCGGGCGCTTGAAGACAACGTCACAAATTGACCGGTGGTTCGGGCTTAAGCCACAAGTAAGACATCTGTGCGAGCCTGCGCGAAACACACGCGCGGGATCCAGTCACAATGTTGCACATGCCGGCCCTTGCGGCTCTTGTCTTTCTGCCAATTGCGGGCCCCGTCGCGATCTGGGTGGCCTGGAACGACATGAAATTCATGAAAATCCCCAATAAGGCCGTGCTTGCGGTGTTGCTCGGGTTTGCTGTGCTGGGTCTGCTGGTGCTGCCCTTGCAGGATTATACGTGGCGATGGCTGCAATTCGGGGGCGTCCTGATCGCAGGCTGGGCAATGGCAATGGTCAGGCTGGTCGGCGCCGGAGACGCAAAATTTGCCGGAGCCATGGCGCCGTTCGTGGCCTATGGCGATTTTCTATTCGTCATCTACCTGTTTTCAGCCGTCCTGCTTGCGGCTTTTGTCAGCCACCGCTTGTTACGGGCATGGCCGCCTTTTCGGCAGGCCAGCCCGGATTGGGAAAGTTGGCGCCGCCGCGATTTTCCTATGGGTCTGGCGCTTGGGGGTACGTTGCTTTTTTATCTGATGATCGCCGTGCGTTACGGGGCCTGAGGTTTCTCGAACAGCGTATAGAATGGCGTGCGTCGCACTTGGGTCATGGCAACTCCCGTGGCGTCGATTTGTGCGGTGATCTTTTTGCGCACCGCCTGCGAAACAGCACAAACCGGCACCACGACATAGCGTGCACCCGCGAACCCCGACAGACCACCGTAATACCACGGCGCCCCTCCGGGCAGCCGCGCGAAAGGGCCAAAAAGCCAGATCCCGGAAAACAGATCCGCAACATACACAGGTGCCCCCGCATAACCCGCCGCTCGCAAATCATCCGCCACCAGTTGCAGCCAACCGACCATCCCGCCTTTCAGATCACAGCCCGTCAGGACCTCACCATTGAAAAACCCCGGCGCCGGGCGGTCCGCTTTGGCGGGCACCGGCCACAATGCTGCGCCAATGCCGGTCATCGGCTGCGTGACGTCGATGTTCCATGCGCGCGTTGTCATGACCATAAGATCGGTATGCCGCGCATCACGCGGCAGCATCCGCGTAAAGACCGAGACATCGGTCGCGGCGTGACGAAACGGGCTGTAGAGCATATTGAAAAACGACGCCGACGACATCGCCAGTGCGGCCACCGCCAGCAACAGCGTCGCCTGTGCCATGCTCCAACCGCGAGCGTTATAGACCCCCTGCGCGGGCCGCTGCGCCGCAAGCAACACCCCAAGCAGCATCAGCCACTGTGGATCATTTCCAAAGTTCTGGAACGTCACATAAAAGAAGCCGGGCAACAGCAACAGCAACAACAGCCCTTCAACCGCGCGTTGCCCCTGTCGCAGCACGATAACGCTTGCCACGGCAATCAGGCTGGCACCGATAAAGGCGGGCGCCGCAATCACCGCCACGAACGGCTCGCCCGGATAACTGCGCAAATCAGAGCGCGCGACACTTAACAGATCCCCCGCATAAGCCCCCCAGAAAGCCACCCCGTAAACACCGGTCACACCGGTTGCGACACAAATGCCAAACACACAGACAACCGCGACCACTCTCCACGAGCCAAGCATCCCCGCCCCCAAAAGAACAACTGGACCGAAGGCCACAAAATACGTCATCTTGGTCAGCGCAAGCGCACAAAGAGCCAACCCGACGACACCCCCGTCCCACAACACGCTTTGGCGGAATTTCGCAGGTAGGACCGAAACCGCGATCGCCACAAAGGCAACAGCCCATGCCCAACGGTTGTAATGCATCGAGATCGAGGCACTGCGTTGCGACTGGCCATGAACCAGTGCCACCGCCAACGTCAGAACAATCGCTCCGAAAATATAGGGCCACGGCCCCGACAGGCGCGAGACCCCAACCCACCACACAGCTGGAAGCAGCACACACCCGACGGTGATTTGCGCAGCAAATATCGCTTGTCCCGCCGGTAACCCCGCCTCAAGAAAGGCAACGATCGGAGCAAAAGCCATGACCCCGATCGGCGTCATGAAATCAAGGTGCGGGCGCTCTGCGGCCTCCATTCTGAAGATAATTTCCAACAGATGCAGGGCGTCCCCTTCGTGCTTGCCGATAAAAAACGCACCCGGCCAAAGGGTGGCAATCGACAGCGTCAGAAGGAAAACCGACAAAAACCCCAGCACTCCCATTGCATTTGGCCGGACCATTCATGCGCTCCTTAAAGCTTTGGCCACAGTTTTGCGGCATGTCGGGTAGTTGTCGGATACTTGTCGGGCACAACACAGCGCAGACCTCGCGCATCGGGATGTTCGGGGCCTTATGAACCAAAAAGATGGGGAAAACGTTATGAACATCGATGTTGGCCACGTGCTCTGTCCGCCTGCTCCGAACCGTTTGGAGGCGATGAAGCTTCCGCAAGTCATGATGCGTGACATTCTGTTGAAAACAGTCTTTCGCAAGAACGTCGAACAGGTCAGCGAGATCGCACAGGCCATTTGCCTGCCGGTGCAGGTCACACAAGAGCTGATCGATATTGCGCGCGGCCAGAAGCTGTTGGAGGCGACGGGAAACCTGCATGCCGGTTCAGGCAGCGAGATGGGGTATCAACTGACCGACACCGGCAAGGGGCGCGCGTTGGATGCGCTGCAACAATCGGAATATTACGGGGCGATGCCCGTACCGCTGGATGTCTATGCCGAGCAGGTAGGGCGGCAATCGATCCGCAATATCGCCATCTCGCGGGCACGGTTGACACAAGCCATGGGCCACCTGATCGTACCACCGACGTTGCTGGACCAGCTCGGGCCGGCGGTGACCTCGGGGCGTTCTATTCTGATGTACGGCCCGCCGGGAAACGGGAAATCGTCGATCTCGAACGGGATCAGGGACGCAATGGGAGATAAAATCTATGTACCACGCGCCATTGAATATGCGGGGCAGGTCATCACCTGTTATGATCCGATCGTGCATTCGGCCGCCGAAGAACAATCGCAAGACGCCACGTCGCTGCGCCTCCGCAGCAACAGATATGACACGCGCTATGTCCGGTGCGCACGGCCCACTGTGATTACCGGAGGCGAGTTGTCACTCTCGATGCTGGATCTGGTTTATAACCCGACGGCACGGACATATCAGGCGCCCTTGCAGTTGAAATCGACAGGTGGAATTTTCATTGTGGACGACCTCGGACGACAGGCCGAACCACCACAATCGCTTGTGAACCGGTGGATTGTTCCTCTGGAAGAAGGGCGCGATATCCTGTCGCTGCAGTCGGGCGAAAAGTTTCAGGTGCCCTTTGACACGTTGGTTATTTTTTCAACGAATTTCCATCCCAACGAGATTTTCGACAAGGCTGCCCTGCGGCGGATATTCTTCAAGATCAAGATTGACGGCCCCTGTCAGGACGACGTTGGTTGCTCAAAAGAAGAAGATGGCTCTTGATCAAGCATCGCTTGTGCATTTGTTGACACAGAAATATCCAAGCATCGGGAATGTCTACGCAAATTATCAGCCTGTGTTTCTGGTTGATCAAATGATCGCGATCTGTGACTTCGAAGGCCTGCCGTATCAGATGTCTCCCGATCTGATTGATCGGGCGTGGGCAAACATGTTCGTCACAACCGAAGACATCGTGCATTAGCGCTGAACTCGAAGGAATGGCTCCCGCCCGGCTCAAGGACATCTGAAGATGTCATTCGCCCGTTGGGCATGGCATCAGGCGCCCGGGGCGCCTGATGGGACCCATTATCACCGTCACAGCATCGCACAGGCGGGATCAACAGCCGCCGAAACAGAATTGGTGCAATGTCACATTTCCCTTTTGGAATATCCGGTTTAGACGGAGCGCATGCGCGCGTTACCTCATAAATTTATCGACTGGTTTTCCGGTCGGGGCTGGTCGGTTCACCCGCATCAGATCGAGATGCTTGACCGCGCCGACGATCCGGCTTTGCTTTTGATTGCCCCGACAGGTGGAGGCAAGACCCTTGCCGGTTTTCTGCCAACACTGGTGGAGCTGGGCGCGCAGCCAAAGCCCGGTTTGCACACGCTTTATGTTTCTCCGCTCAAGGCACTGGCCGCCGATATCAAGCGCAACCTCTCGGCTCCGATTGACGAGATCGGCCTTGATATCCGGGTCGAGGACCGCACCGGAGACACCTCTGCCACACGCAAGAAGCACCAACGCGCCGACCCACCACACATCCTTTTGACCACGCCCGAAAGCCTTGCGCTGCTGACCTCCTACGAGGATGCGCCGCGTATGTTCAAAGGTGTCCAGCGGGTCATTATCGACGAAATACACGCTCTGAGCGAAAGCAAACGGGGCGACCAGTTGATGCTGGCGCTGGCGCGCCTGCAAAGCCTTTGCCCCGGTTTGCGGCGCGTCGGGCTTTCAGCGACAGTCGAGGACCCGTTGGCCATCGCGCATCTGCTGGCCCGTCATCCGGACCCTTGCGCGATTTTGCATGCCGATCCCGGCCCGCCACCCGACATCGCGATGCTGCGCACCGACGCGCCTGCACCGTG
>JBLHUT010000085.1:0-12034 GCA_047629975.1 Paracoccaceae bacterium | reverse complement strand
ATCGATTTCAGGGTCAGTTCGCGGATCTGCTCCCACAGCCGCTGCAAGTATTCATAGTCGCGCTTGATCTCGGTCTTTGTGCGTTTGGCACCCGCGGTGCGGATGATCAGACCCGCGCCTTCGGGGACGTCGATCTCGTTTGCGATCTCTTTCAGCTTTTTGCGGTCGGGCGCGTTGGTAATCTTACGGCTGATGCCGCCGCCGCGCGCGGTATTGGGCATAAGCACGCAATAGCGCCCCGCCAAAGAGAGATAGGTGGTGAGTGCAGCACCCTTATTGCCGCGCTCTTCTTTGACGACCTGTACCAGCATGATCTGCCGGACTTTGACAACTTCCTGGATTTTGTAGCGGCGCGGACGGGCCTTGCGCGGCAAGCGGATCTCTTCGGAGACATCTTCATCGGCCACAGATTCGATCGTTTCGTCGCGGTCAGCCGGGCTTGCGATCGCATCGTCGTCCGCATCGTCGTGATGCGCTTCGTCGTCATGCGCTTCGTCGTCATGCGCTTCGTCATCGTGCGCGTCTGCGTCATACACGTCCGCTGTCGCATCGTGGTTCGAAGCAGTATCTACCCCACCCGCGTTTTGCGCCAACGACACGTCGTCGCCGGCCAATGCCTCGGGCGTTACGGTTTCAGAGGAGGCGTGACTTTCATCACCGCCCTCAGATGTCGCGGCCTGCTCGGGGATGTCTGTGACATTTGCATCCGTTACCTCGGTGGCGGCATCCGTTTTAGCGGCCTCTTCGACCACAGCAACAGGGGTCATCCCGTCCTGTTCGGCATCCTCGTCGCCCAAATCAACCACATCCATACCGGAAATGCCGTCTTTGGACACAGGGCGTGTTTGCACGGCATCACTGTCTGTCGATTTCGCGGCCTTGGTCGTGCGCCGACGACGTACCGGCTTTTTCTCGGCATCGTCGTCTTCCAGAGACTTGGCATAAGCCCGCTCTTCGGCAAGCAAAGCTTGCCGGTCGGCGACCGGTATCTGGTAGTAGTCTGGATGAATTTCCGAGAACGCAAGGAAACCATGGCGATTTCCGCCATAATCCACAAACGCCGCCTGAAGCGATGGCTCTACACGTGTCACCTTTGCGAGATAGATATTTCCCGCGATCTGGCGTTTATTCAGGGTTTCAAAATCGAATTCTTCAACTTTGTTTCCATCGACCACAACAACCCGGGTTTCCTCGGCGTGGGTGGCATCGATAAGCATTTTCTTTGACATGGTATCCGTTCGCATCTTCGCAAGCCGCCCGCGCCCGAAGGCGAAAGGCGTTGGGAAAGATGTCTGATAAAGGCGATACGTGCGTCGAGGCGGCGGGCGTATCGCCCTCCTGCTCCCGGTCCAAATAGTGGCGCGCGTTGCATCGCGGTTCTTCTCCGACGCATGATTGATCCATGCGCCTGTTTAATCCCGAGGTTTAAAAAATCCGGGCGTTACAGCGGCCAGTCGGCCTAATCGGTCTGCACTCGGGGGGAACTTTTCAGAACCACAACAATCCGGATGCAGCGAAACTATCGAGGCAGACGACCAAATCAAGTCTATGCCTCACCTTCGAACACTAAAGGTAGCCAGACAGGAAATACAATGGGTAATCCGATAATATGTTGCATTCGCACGAAAGGACCGCCCGAAACGGCCCGCCGCGCCCCTCAGGTGGTATAATCGGAGCGCTGAAGGCCGTATTTTGCCATCTTTTCGTTAAGTGTCCGGCGCGGCAGGCATAATTCATCCATCACAGAAGCAATAGACCCGCGATGCCGGCGCATCGTATTGTCGATCAACATGCGCTCGAACGCCTCGACATATTCCTTCAGGGGTTTGCCGTCGGTTGTCATCACCGGATGCACCTCATCCGCTTCGGCCATCAGCAACGAGGCGATTGTGCCTGACCCACGGCGGCTTTGTAAAACTGCACGTTCGGCCACATTGATCAGTTGGCGCACGTTTCCCGGCCAGGGTGCCTGAAGCAGTTGCGCAGCTTCTTGGGCGGAAATATGAGGAGCGTCACAGCCATATTCCTCGGCAAATTGCTCGGACAGGCGGGTGAACAACATCAAAATGTCCTCTCCGCGCCGGCGCAGCGGCGGCAGGGTGATCTTCATCGCTGCCAGCCGGTAAAACAGGTCCGGCCTCAGGGCATCCTCGCAGGTTTTGCCCTGCTCTTGCAGATTGCAGATCGCAACGATCCGGGTTTCCGCCGGGGTGCCCTGATCATTGATGAACGTCAAAAGCCGGGCCTGCAACGCAGGGCTAAGCGCCTCGATATCCTCGAGACACAGCGTGCCGCCACGCGCCGCCTCGACAAGCGGCAAAACCCCCGTTTCGACATCCCCCGTGAACAGCCGCATCGACAGCTCGTCCTCGCCGTAGGCCCCACAGCTGAACAGCACGAACTTGCGCAACGCCCGCGGCCCCACCGCATGCAACGCATGCGCCGCAAGCGTTTTGCCCGTGCCGGTTTCCCCGTCGATCAGCACGTGGCCGTCGGCCTGACCAAGATCAAGGATATCCTCGCGCAGACGCTCCATCACCGCAGAAGCACCGATCAGCTTTTTCATCAGGACCTTGCCATCGGACAATTCGCGCCGCAACGCACGACTGTCCAACGCCAACCTGCGCTTTTGTGTGGCACGCTTGGCAAGCTCGGTCATGCGCTCGGGGTTGAACGGCTTTTCCAGAAAATCGAACGCCCCGACCCGCATTGCCTCAACAGCCATGGGCACATCGCCGTGGCCTGTGATCATGATCACCGGCAGGCTGCTGTCCTGCGCCATCAACCGCTTGAGAAAGGTCATCCCGTCCATACCCGGCATCCGGATGTCACTGACCACGATGCCCGGATAATCGGTGGAGATCCCTTTCAGAGCCTCCTCCGCACTCGAAAAGGTCTCTGTGTCAAACCCGCTCAGCGCCAGCCACTGGCTGATCGACTGACGCATGTCCTTTTCGTCATCCACAATCGCGATCTTCATAGCTTTCGACATGGGCTTACTCCGCCGCCTGCAGATCTTCCCGGATCACGGGAAGCTTGACTTCAAATACCGCGCCGCCATCGCTGCCGTTGCGTGCCGTAAGGCTTCCGCCCAAATCGTTCACGATCCCGCTGGAGATAGCAAGACCCAGACCGACACCGTCGCCCGGTGCCTTGGTCGTGTAGAACGGCTCGAACAAGGTATCGAGATCGGCAATCCCGTGGCCGTTGTCGCGCACCGTAAAAGTGGCCGTTTCGCCCGCCGACAGGATCAGGGTCATCCGGGGATCAGCCACATCGCGCGTGGCGTCCATTGCGTTGCGAAACAGGTTGATCAACACCTGCTCCAGCCGCAGCCGGTCAACCCGTACCATGACCGGTTGTGCGGGCACATTGCGCAAGATTTCGATGCTGCGCTGTTTGAGCTGCGGCTCCATCATCGACAGCGCAGAGGACAGCACTTCCCTTGCATCCAAAGGCTCCAGAGCCTGTGTTCCCTTGCGCGCATAGGATTTGAGCTGTCGGGTGATCGCGCCCATCCGCTCGATCAGATCATCAATCCGCTGAAAGCTCGACAGGGCCTCTTCGGGGCGATTGCGCCGCAGCAACAGACGCGCCCCCGCAAGATAGGTTTTCATCGCCGCAAGCGGCTGGTTCAACTCGTGGGACACCGCCGCCGACATCTCGCCCAAGGCCGCCAGCTTGCTGCTTTGCTCAAGGGTCTGTTCGGCCATCTGAAGGCTTTCCTGCGCGCGTTTCCGCTCGGCGATTTCCTGCTGCAAGCGGGTGTTCAACTGGCGAAGTTCAGCCGACTCGCGCTGAAACAGCCGGGACCGGAACATCGCCCGCCGGCTCAAAAGGTAAAAGCCCAAGGCCAGCACAATTGCGAGCGCCATGATTTCAAGCGCAAGGACGCCGTTCACCTGATCGCGAACAGATTGATAGGTCGTAAAACTTGTGATCTGCCAGCCCTGAAACGGGATGCGCGCATCAGAACGCAACACAGCCTCGCCCAGAATATAGGCATCGGGCGGCAGGAACGACCAATCCGAGGTCGCCTTGATCGCGCGCTCGATTGCGGACGGGGCCGATTGCGCCGCAAGGGCCTGTTCGACCGAACGCCCGCGCCAACGCGGTTCGGTTGCCAGAATGATCGACCCTGCACTGTCGGTGACCAGAACCGCATCCGAAATGCCCGCCCAGCTGCGCTCGAATTTGGCCAGATCAACGGTGACGACAATCACCCCGATCTGGGCCCGCTCGGAAGTAATCTTGCGCGAATAGGCAAAAACGACCCCGCCACTTTCCTGATCGAAAGAGGAGAAAACCGTGTCAGCCGCCACAAGCGCATCGTAAAAATAAGGCAACGAACGATGCGACGACCCCAAAAGCGTCCGGTCCGTGGCCGCAACCGCCCGCCCACTTTCATCCAGCAACAAAAACGAGGCCGCGCCGATCTCTTCGAGAAACGAAATAAGCCGCTGCGAGGAATTCGCGAAATCACCTGAATTGAGCGCACCGATCAGCGCAGGATCCTGTGACAGCAAAAGCGGGACAACCGAATTGCGCTGAAGTTCGCTGATGATATTGCCCGTATAAAGCGCCAGACGCAGCTCGGCACGGTTGCGGGTATTTTCGGTAAACCGTTCGGTCAGAAACGCATTTGTGCCATAAATCGCAGCCGCAGCCAGCAGCAGGAACACAGCCAGAAACGCACGCACCTTCCAGCTCATGGAGCGGGTCGGACGGATCAGAGGGAGCTTTTCGGAAGGGGCCATTTTATGCAGGTTAAATCAGCGCAACCGCTTCGCCAAGTCCCGAGTGCATCCGACAGCGTTTAGGACACGCCCGGGGCCTGACAGGAACTGTGCTCAAGACGCGTTCCCTCCAACAGGAACCGCCTGAACACAGATCGGTTTCAACACGCACAAACGTTCACCGCGCGCCGCTGCTGAAACCTCAATTCTTGTCAGACCAACACCATCGCCCCCGCGAGAGTAGCAAACATTGCCCGCCCGTCGGTCCCGCCATGCGCCGGATCCACCGCACGCTCGGGATGTGGCATCATCCCCAGCACACGACCGTTCGCGGACACAATGCCCGCAATATCACGCGCCGCACCGTTGGGGGTGTTCACATACCGGAACGCGATGCGGCCTTCGCCCTCCAACTCGTCCAGAACGTGCACGTCGGCGGCATAATTTCCATCGTGATGGGCAATAGGGATGCTCAGCCTGTCGCCAACGGAATAGCCGGACACAAACGCACAATCCGATGGCCCGACAATCAGATCAACAGGCTTGCACAAAAACTTCAGCCCCGCGTTGCGCATCAACGCCCCCGGCAACAGGCGCGTTTCGGTCAGAACCTGAAAGCCGTTGCAGATGCCGATGACATAGCCGCCCCTTTGGGCAAAACCGACGACCTCACGGCAAATCGGCGAATGGGCCGCAATGGCCCCGCACCGCAGATAATCGCCGTAAGAAAAACCGCCCGGAAGCCCGATCACGTCGATCCCCGACGGCAGGCTTGTGTCCTTGTGCCAGACGCGCACAACCTCGAATCCGGCGGCGGCAAAGGCCACAGCCAGATCACGGTCGCAGTTCGACCCAGGAAACGTGATAACAGCCGCCCGCATCAGTTCAACGCAATCCGGTAGCCTTCGATCACCGTGTTCGCGAGCAGCTTCTCGCACATCTCGGTCACCTGCGCCTCTGTCGTGCCGTCAGCAAGGTCAAGCTCGATGACTTTGCCCTGACGAACGCCCGACACGCCCTCGAACCCCAGCGCCCCAAGCGCCGACTTCACGGCCTCGCCTTGGGGGTCAAGCACTCCGGACTTCAACATCACTGTAACAACGGCCTTCATCGCGCCGATCCTTCTTTTTGCGTCTCGCGTGTCCACAGGGCGGCGGGCCCGCCCCGGGATTGGAACAATCGACCGATCAGTTGATCAACGTCGGTTTGGGATGCGCCGGCGTGTTGTTCGGCAAGACCCCCAAGCGCCGCGCGACCTCGGTATAGGCTTCGGACAACGACCCAAGATCACGCCTGAAGACGTCTTTATCAAGGCGTTGACCGGTGGTGATATCCCACAAGCGGCAACTGTCGGGGCTGATCTCGTCAGCCACGATCAGACGCATGAAATCACCGTCATAAACACGCCCGATCTCGATCTTGAAATCAATCAGCTTGATCCCGACGCCGTACATCACACCGGACATGAAATCGTTGACCCGCAGCGCAAGCGCCACGATGTCGTCCATGTCCTGCTGGCTGGCCCAGCCAAAGGCGATAATGTATTCCTCCGGCACCAGCGGATCGCCAAGTTTGTCGTCTTTGTAGCTGAACTCGACAATCGGGCGCGGCAGCGGGCTGCCTTCTTCAAGCCCGAGGCGTTTTGACATTGATCCAGCAGCAAAGTTGCGCACGATGACCTCAAGCGGAATGATCTCGACCGCGCGGATAAGTTGTTCGCGCATGTTCAGCCGCTTGATAAAGTGAGTCGGCACACCGATCGTGTTCAACCCGGTCATGAAATACTCGCTCAGCCGGTTGTTCAAAACGCCCTTGCCGTCGATTATGTCTTTCTTTTCGGCATTGAATGCTGTGGCATCATCCTTGAAGTACTGCACCAAAGTGCCAGGCTCTGGGCCTTCGTACAAAATCTTTGCCTTGCCTTCGTAGATCTTTTTGCGACGTGCCATGGGATTCCTTCTCGCGCCGTGCAGCGGACTCGCGCCCGCGCCTTGCAAAGCGCTATATGCCAACCACGAACATGCCGCAACCGTCTCGGGATGCCTCACAGGAGATATCGCACGCCGCATGCCGCAGGCACGACCCGATCCGTGCCCAATCTGTGCCCGGTCTGTGCCCGGTCTGTGCTCGCCGCAGACCACGAATTGCCCGTGCAAAATGGCGGGCCTTGTGATTAACATTGATGATCGGTGTTGCCTTTCGCGCTTTGGCCCGAAGCGGCGGATTTTGCACGGAAAGGACTGGGGATGGACGAAAATTTTGCACTACTGGATTTTGCACTGGTGGCCGCGCCGGTCACCACGGTCGCACAGGCGGCCGCGGGCATCCCCTGTTTGGTGCCGTCTTCGGGCACCGGCGAGCCCCGGCTTGGTGTGCTTCAGCGTTTTATGGGGCGCCCGCCACGTGTCGAGGACAACAGCCCGCCCGCGCCCTGGCTCTTGCACCCCGCAGACCTGTTGGGCGCACAGCCCTTGACCTTGCACGATCTGACCCGAGCCGCCGAAACAACGCCCGCCTTGTGCGCCTGTGTGCGCATCTCCGGCCCCGTCGGAGAAACCGACCTGACGCTGATCGAGTTTCACGACCCGCAAGACACCCCCAAACCGTTTGCCCAACGTCTGAGCACGCAATTGCCCGGGCATGACGTCTTTTCCTTCCGGTACTCCGGCGTACGTCACACGGGCGCGGATTTCGGTTTTATGATCTGTCGGGAGGGGCGCATTTTGCGCAGGGCGGCGTCGATGTGTCCGGCCACGTCAGCGCCCGCCACTGGGCGACGCCCGCAATGGAACGCCATCGACACCGGCAGGCCGCATCCGGTTGAAAATGGCACCCTGCCCGCTCCGTCGTCTGCGAAATCCGACATCATGACGCCCGAACGACAAGGCAGTATCCTGCAAGCGATGGGGCTTGATCCCGAGGCCCTCTTTAGCGACCCGACGCTGCGTGATCAAAGCCTTGTGCTGTCGACGCAGGCAGGCGGGCTCCCGGTATCACAGGCGCAGAGTTTCGGGCGCCGCCGAAACGTCCCAGAAGCCAAACCGGAAAATCGCGACACGATGATGCCGCCGCCAAACTCTGTGCCGTTTGTGCCGGAAAAACCCGCCTCGATCCCGCAACCCGACCGAATGCAGGCCCCGGACGCAGCGTCGAAATCCGCTCCCCTGCCGGACCCGCCAGCACTCCCCGCCCCCGACACGAGCCTTTGGGAGGCAGAAGTCACGCAATTGCTGCTCGACGCCGTCGCCGCCGGATTGCCGTCATCAGAGCACGTGCCGTGGCTGCTTGCGTTGACCCAAGAGCTTGAAGCGGGTGATATTCAGGCCGCGTTGAGCCGGGCAACAGACCTGATCGCTGTCGGAGACCGGCCACCATCTGTCCGTAAAGCGGAAGTCGCGCGGCTTCATACGCTTTATGCGCATTTGCGAGCCCCGATGCCTTAAGTCCGACGACTTGAGAAATGTCTGTCCGGCCACCGGAAAATGTCGGTAAATGGGCCTATGCCTTTGCCGATTGTGTTGGCAATACCCATCTAATCTGTACCAAAGTCTAAACACAGTACCCATACCAGCAACGGAGAGCCCAAAATGACAACCTTCGACAACCGCGAAAATGCATTTGAAAACAAGTTTGCCCATGACGCAGAAATGCAATTCAAGGCAGATGCGCGCCGCAACAAATTGCTCGGGCTCTGGGCTGCGGACCTGATGGGCAAAAGCGCCGAAGAGGCTGCCAGCTATGCGACAGAGGTCGTCAAGTCGGATCTCGTAGAAGCCGGACACGAGGACGTCGTGCGCAAAGTGTCGGCAGACCTTGGTGATCTAGCCACGCCCGACGAGATCCGGCAAAAAATGGACGCCCTGATGGGTGTTGCCAAAGACCAGCTGATGAAGGAACTGTGACCGGCTTGTGAACGAAACGATCCCGTGCGGCAAGCCACTGCACGGGATCAAAATCGCAACGTATCTATTTGTAAATAAACGTAAAATCCATCAATTTTTCAAGCTTGAACAAGCGATCCGCGATTGGAATGGTCCAGTTTGAAAATTATCCGGTTTCAGTACACCGCCGTGTTTGCTCAGTTGAACTCGACACTGTTGTCCATCAAGTAGACATTCGATGCCTCACAGATGTCGATGTAATGCGGCTCGTCCAGAACCTCGTCCCCGCTCTCTGACAGCCAGCCGGCCATGAAGTCCTGATCGCACGCACCAGTATCGGCGTAAAATCCGGCTACGGCGGCGTCTCCGGGGGCCAAGGATTCCGAGATCCAGTTTGCGCTCCAGCCGTCGCCGTCGTTCGTGTAAAAACCGGTCAGGGTGTGGATGGACGTATCATTGTAGATCGTAAACTCCCCCGAAGACCCGGTCGCTTGCGCAAATCCACCAACCGGCGCAAGACCCGCTGAAACCGTAAAAGCAAGCGCAGCCACTTTGAAAAAGCCCATGTTTTTCTCCTCATGTTTGGCAAAACACCCTGAAAACCGACTGCCTGCAGGGGCACGCTCTGTCGTTAGACAGTTTTTGTCAACAATTCAACTGCCTAGCCTTGCTGGCCTTCAAAGGATCTGCTCTCCCTCGCCTTGAGGGGGACCTGCCGGTTGCAGGCCATGACAGGGTCGGGTGCAGATCAACGGGCAAGCACGATATCGGCCTTGAGACCTCCCAGCCGGACACTCTCGCCCAGCCGCAGCGTCCCGCCGTGGCTGCGCGCGATATCGGCCGCAATCGACAAGCCAAGACCAACGCCACTTCCGCGGTTCTGGTTGCGCGCCGCATCAAGACGAATGAACGGGCGCAGAGCCTCGTCGCGCTGGTCTTGCGGGATGCCGGGGCCATCGTCTTCGACCGTAAACCGCACCATCCGTTCACTTACTGTCAAAGACACCTCTGCCCGATTGCCATAGCGCAAGGCATTGCCGATCAGATTGGCCAACGCACGGCGGATCGCAAGCGGCCTGAGAACCAGTGTTTCGATCTGGCCGGAAACCTCGAACAACGTCACCTGCCCGCCGCCCCGTGCGCCCTGCTCGACCGCTTCAGACGCCAAAACCGCAGGATCGACCTCCTCCGGATCATCCAGCGTATCAGAGCGCGCAAAATCGAGAAAAGCTGTCACAAGCGCCTCCATATCGGCAACGTCGCGCACCATTTCTTCGATTTCCTGTGTCGGCTCCTGCAAGGACAGGCCAAGCCGCAGGCGGGTCAGGGGCGTGCGCAAATCATGGCTGACCCCCGAAAGCATCTGGATCCTTTGCAGGGTCTGGCGCTCGATCCGGTTGCGCATGTCCAGAAAGGCATTGCCAGCGGCGCGGACCTCTATGGCGCCGCCAGCCTGATAGGGTTCGATCCGGCCTTTTCCGAACGCGTCGGCCGCGGCGGCCAAGCGTGTGATCGGGCGCAACTGGTTACGCAAATACAAAAAGGCAACGCCGGTCATCACCACCCCCGTCAACAGCATCAACACAAGCAGTTGATGCGGGTTCGAGGCCGACACACGCCGCCGGTCGAACGTCATCAGAACCGGTCCGTGCCGCGAACCGATGACCAGATCAACCTCGCGGATGCTGCGCGACAGGTCCACCGCCGTCACAGCCGGCATCCGCGCCTTCAACCTGCGAATAACCGTACGCCCGGACAAATCGTAGGGAAAACGCCGGAACCCGCGCGCCAACAGCTTGCCTTGCGCCCCGTCAGGCCGGTTCTCGAGCGCCACGGTCATATTCAATGCGTCCTGCAACCCGGCCGTGTCAGTCAATGCCGCGGCCGCATCGCGGCCCGCGTCCACCTGCGCCAGAACCAGCTTGAGGTCCAGCACAAGGTTGTCCGTCATCTGGCGGGTGACGTCCTCGAAATGACGCTGGATAAAAACCACCGCTATCACAAGTTGCATCACAGCAATCGGAAGCACCAGAATAAGCGCCGCCCGCCCGTAAAGCCCGCGTGGCATCGACCGTTTCAACCAGATAAAATCCATGGCACAAGCTTAGTGGCCAAACGGAGCGAGAGAAAGATGCAACCACCAGACAGTTTTGATCCGCCCTGCGGTGTGGCACAGACGCTTGCCCCCGACCTGCGCCGCATCCTTGCGCCCAATCCGTCCGCGATGACCTTTCGTGGCACCAACACCTATCTGCTTGGCCAAAGCGATCTGGCTGTGATCGACCCGGGGCCACTCGACCCGTCGCACCTTGAGGCAATTCTGGCAGCTTGCGGGCCGCATCAACGGATCAGCCATATTTTCGTAACCCACAGCCACCTCGATCATTCCCCGCTCGCGCGTTCACTTTCACAGGCGACCGGCGCAAAGGTTTTTGCCTTTGGCACCCATTATGACGGTCGCAGCCCCACGATGCAGCGTCTCGCCGCCGCAGGGCTGGCAGGCGGCGGAGAAGGCATCGATCCCGATTTTGCCCCCGACCACCGGCTTGCCGATGGCGAAGAGGTTGCAGGCACGGGCTGGCGCCTGAAGGCCATCTGGACACCGGGCCATATCGCGAACCACCTTTGCTTCGCATGGGACGATGCCGTGTTTTCCGGCGATCACGTTATGGGATGGTCAAGCTCGCTTGTCTCGCCTCCGGATGGCGACCTGACGGCTTTCATGGCCTCGTGCCGACGCCTGCAACAACATCCGGCGCGTGTTTTCTATCCCGGACACGGCGCGCCAGTCGACTTGCCCGCCGAAAGGCTCTCGGCCCTGCTCGCACACAGACAGACACGCGAGACACAAATCCTCGGCGCACTACGGCGCAACCCTTTGACCATCCCCGAACTGGTCACAGACCTCTATGCCGACACCCCCCGCGCCCTGCATCATGCCGCCGGGCGGAACGTTTTCGCCCACCTTATCGACCTTTGTGACCGACAAATGGTCACCCCGATCCCCAGACTGGCGGACACGGCAAAATTCCACCTAAAATGATCCCGGAAAAAAACTTCCCTATCTTTGCCAAACAGCTCTGGACGCGCCCGAAAGGCATTGCTATACGGCCCTCAATTCCGGCGTAGCTCAGCGGTAGAGCAGTTGACTGTTAATCAATTGGTCGTAGGTTCGATCCCTACCGCCGGAGCCAATTTATTGTTTGATACCAGCGCCGTGCGCAGTGATCTTAAGCAGAGTTTGGCGAGACATTTTCCCCTCGGAAGCATATCGGAAGCACTGCCACCAAGGTCGGACCTGTTGCCTTAGTGCATCACAGGTAAACTCGCTGTGTTTAGGCGTTAGCATATGATAACGCCTGCTTGTTCAAACCGAAATCTGTCAGTTTGGTATCTCTAGGCCCACAGCCGACCTTG
>JBLHUT010000084.1:0-12160 GCA_047629975.1 Paracoccaceae bacterium | reverse complement strand
CTTCCTCGGCTGAACCTACGAACAAAATAGGAACAAATTTCAGGTTTGGCAAGAGGCCACAGTCAAGCACCTGCGTTTTGACACCCTTGCACAAACGCTCCGGCTACGCAGCAATGGCAAGGCGAAGTGAGATCACATTCCACAACCACGTTGACGCATTGCCCACAACACGGGCAGAAGAACCAGATGGTTTATAACGCGTTCCTTTCATTTATTCTGATGTGCGCCGCCGTGATCTGGCCGCTCGACAGTTTTGCACAAACCGGCCCTGCACCGGAGCACCGCAGTAGCACGGACGAGGTTTACCGTGCTGGTCTGAACCCTCTTTGCGGTGCCGGGCAAGCCTTGGGAGATGGATGCGCCGCAATCAGGGCACGCAAGATAGTTGACGCGGCAGCCTTGCCGTGGCGGATGATCGGGCGCGTTAATTTTGCAGGCATCCGGAGTCGCAGTCATTGCACCGGCACTCTGGTGTCCGAGCGTATTGTGCTCACTGCCGCACATTGTTTGTACAATTCCTTGCGTGCAACATGGATCCCCGCACAAAGCCTGCGTTTTGTGGCGGGGTATGACCGCGGCAAAGGGGTCGCTGTGTCGGATGTCGAAAGGTATATTCTGGCCCCTCCTTACGCCCCCCGGACACGTGATTTCACGTTATCACCGTCAATCGATTGGGCTTTACTTGTGCTCAGGCACCCGATTGGTCGTGACACAGGTTTTGCGCCGCTCTCTGCGATGTCCGCGGAACAGATCCGCACAGCACAGGTGCGTCTTGCCGGTTACGCAGGTTTGCGCCCTCATGTTCTGTCAGTGGCCGAAACGTGTGGGTCGCCGGTTCAACGCCCCGGGAGTGGCGTGATTATAACAGGCTGTGCCGCGATGAACGGCGATTCTGGCGCGCCACTTTTCGTCTTCGAGGACGGGATTCCAAAGGTAATTGGTGTTTTATCAGCCGTTGCGGTCGGCCCTAGCGGATTGCAAAACATAAGCGTGCCTGTGTCAGCCTTTTCGGCGGCCTTGCGAATGGAAACACAGCAATAGTTATAACGCCTCTTCAAAATCGTACGAGATGGCCCGTCATTGCCCCCCCACTCATACGTCGTGCGGCATTTCAAGTGCCGCTTTTTCGGAATTCAGGACCAAGCGACCGTTACCCAAGCAATCGGGTTCAGCGGTGCACGCCCCCCGACAGACGTTCACGCGCGTCACTCCGGCTGCCCGTAGCCGGCACCAGCTCCGACACCCGCCCCAATCCGTATGCCGGCATTCCCGAATAGACGGCCTCATATTGTCCCGACTTTACAAGATAGGTCTCGTGCCAAATTCCCACATCGCCGCGACTGCTCTTCATTCTTTTATTGAAAGCGGTCCACGCCGGATAATGCGCATTCTCTCTTGAGCGCGCATAAGCCTCCAGATGATCGAAGCTGCGCCAATACTGAACAATTACGCCCATGCCCAAGCCGTTGTGACCAAGGAAACCCGTCGTGTCGGACGGTAACGCATCCAGTTCTTTCAACATTTTCGGCATGGCAAGAAAGGCAGGCAACCATTTGTGCGGCTTCCACGGCCTGTTGATCCGCATACCGATCAAAAAAACCACAAAGTCACCGTCGATCTTTGCGGCCAGTCGTTCGTCGTTTACAACCACCATCACTCAGGCTCCTCGCATCCTGCGCCTTACGATCAATATGTACATACTCGCAGACATTTATCCAATGCTTGTTCATAGCGGGGTTTGGCCGCAGCACCACCGCGTGCAGGCTCCGCTCTGCTAAAGCTGCGCAACAAGACCCATGTTCGAAGCGGCTGTTTCGCCCTACAAGGGTCCTGTCAGATCGCACGCGCCTCGTTGTTGCGACAAAACAGGAGTTGCACCCATGGTAGACCCGGAAACTTTTGCGTTCCTGACGGATCTCGCAACGAACAACCGCAAGGCATGGGTGGATGCCCACCGCCCCGAACGCGACGACGCCTTGCGTAATTTCACAGGTATCGCGATGACGCTGCATGATTATGCGGACCGGTTTGATCCTTTTGTGGCAGAGGCGCGGTTCAAACCCAAGCAAAGCTATACAAAGTTCTTTCAGGACCCGCGAGAACGGAGCGGCCCCGGGCTGTACCGCACAGACATCGATGTCTTTGCAAATGCCGGTGATCCCACCGAAGACTTCGGTTACTACCTCCACATCGAGCCGGGAAAATGTCACGCAGGCGCGGCACTCTTTCAACCCTCCAAGTATGCGCTTGCGCGGGTGCGAACCCGGCTGTCCGATGATCCCGAGGGCTTGAAGGACGTATTGGCCGATCCTGAATTCCAAATGACGTTCCCGGACGGGCTCGTCACAAGAAAGCCTTTAGGCCCTGTGCCGGACGGCTTCAAAAGCCGCGATCCTGCGGCACCCTTCCTGAAAATGGTCGGGCTGGGATGCCGCAAGGATCTGTCGGACGCAGCTCTTTTGGACGACGATGCAATCGATTTGATCATCGGGATATTCCGCACCGCCAGCCCGCTGGTGCGTTACTTCGAGTAGGTACCCGCAAAGCAGTTTTCGGGCGGTTGCCCGGACTGTCTAAAACCCTGCCGCCTGTCCGTCTTTTCGAGGATCGGACCCTCCGGCATAGCCGCCCCCTTCAAGGCACTGAACAAGCTGTGCCCCACCAAATCCGAATGCGTTATCCGGCGCTTCGACCTGAATTTTGTGACCCAGTTTTTTCAACCCGTCCAAAAGCGCCACAGACATTGTTGGCTCGCAAGCAACATCCAACCCCTCGATCACCCGCCAACGCGGTGCATCGGCGGCGGTCTGGGGATCCTGATTCCACAACTGGGTGCGCAACAAAAGCTGCATGTGGCCTTGCGCCTGAATTGGCCCCCCCATCATGCCGAACGCCATCAAAGGCGCACCATTTTTCATGACAAAGCCGGGAATGATCGTGTGAAACGGTCGTTTGCCCGGCGCGACCTGATTTGGGTGCCCTTGTTCGGTCGTAAAACCGAAGCCACGGTTTTGCATTGAAACTCCGGTGCCCGGCACCACCACGCCAGAGCCGAACCCAGCATAGTTCGACTGGATAAAGCTGACCATCATACCTGAGGCATCGCCGACATTCAGCAACACCGTGCCCCCCGATTTGGGTGCGCCCGGGCCGAAATCCTGCGCCCGAGCCGTATCAATCAGACCGGCGCGCGACTTCAGATAGGCAGGGTCAAGCAAGGCAGTCTCATCAACCTCGTTCATGTACGCGCGGTCCGCGACATAAGCATGCAGATCCCTGTACGCCAGCTTGATCGCCTCAAGTTGAAGATGCACGGCCTCGATGTCGTCAGGACCGTGTTCCCGAATGGTCGTGTGCTGCAAAATGCCCAGCGCCATCAATGCCGCGATACCCTGCCCGTTTGGCGGAATCTCGTGCAATTGCACATCATCGAATGTTTGACTGATCGTGCCGCACCAATCGTTTGTATGGGCAGCGAGATCATCGAGGGTCATTGCCCCACCGTTTTCTTTTGCAAATGCGACGATCTCTTGGGCGATTTCGCCCTCGTAAAACGCGCGCCCCTTCGTCTCGACAATCGCGCGCAGGGTGCGCGCGGCACCAGGGTTGCAAAAACGCTCGCCCGGTTTGGGGGCACGCCCGCCCGGCATGAACGTTTCGGCATATCCGGGCTGGTCCTTTAGAACCTCGGCCCCTTTGGCCCATGCCGTGCCAACAACGGGTGACACGATAAATCCGTCTTCGGCATATTTGATTGCAGGGGCCAGAACCGTTGCCAGCCCCAGTTTGCCGAACTTTTCGGACAACTCGACCCACGCGCTGATCACACCCGGAACCGTCACAGAATCCCAGCCGTGCTGTGGTATGCCGTCGGGAAACCGTTCGGGCGTCCACGCGGCGGGTGCGCGGCCCGAGGCATTCAAACCGTGCAGTTCCTTTCCGTCCCACAAGATACAATACGCATCCGAGCCAAGGCCACACCCCGTCGGCTCAACAATTGTCAGTGTCGCGGCGGCAGCGATCGCTGCATCAACGGCATTGCCGCCTTGGTGCAATATCGCAATGCCCGCTTGTGTGGCCAGAGGTTGTGACGTCGCCACAACATTTTCGGCCAGAACAGGCGAGCGGCGCGAGGGATACGCAGGATCATGTCGCAGGTGCATCAGAAGGCCCTTCATTCGTTGTACGATTTTTGAAATGGCTGCGGATCGCCCAAGCGATCGAAACAACGGCAGCAACCAGAAAGATAAGGCTGATGGGACGCGTAAAGAAAAGGCTCGGGTCCTCATCGGTCATCAGCGCACGGCGCAAGTTGGTCTCTGCGATCGGGCCAAGAATAACCCCCAGCACCAGCGGCGCCAAAGAATACCCGAGAGCGCGCAAAACATAGCCCGCAATGCCGATCCCGATCAGCAGGTACAGGTCCGTCACGCGGTTGTTCAGCGCAAAGGTCCCGACGACGCAACAGGTCATAACAACCGGCACGATCAGCCATTTGGGCACCTCGGTGACCCGCAAGAACAGACGCATGGAAAACACCGACACAACCAGCATCATGAAAGAGGACACGACCATGGCGATAAACATGCCGTAAACCAGATCGGCATTGTCCAGAATCAATCTTGGCCCGACGGAAATGCCATGCACCATAAGGGACGCCATCAAAATGGCATCGACCGCAGAACCCGGAATCCCCAAACCGATCAACGGAATAAGCCCCCCGCCCGCCGTCGCGGAATTGCCCGCTTCAGAGGCAACAATGCCATCAGGTTCACCGGTACCGAAGGTTTCGGGATGTTTCGAGGCCCGTTTGGCCTGATCATAGGCAACCAGATTTGCAATTGATCCGCCTGCGCCCGGAAGCGCGCCGATCAACACCCCGACAATCGAGGACCGCAGCAGGTTTACCGGCCGCATCAACACCTCTTTCATGACCTTCCAGGTCTGGAAATCTATCGCGCCAGTGACAAGCGGGTTGCCCGAGCGCACATTTTTGGCGTCCTCGACCTCGGATACCAGCTGCGAAATCGCAAAGATACCGATCAGGACAACAAGAAACGGCAGGCCGGTCTGCAACATCTCGATACCGAAATCAAATCGCGGACGCCCCATGATCGGATCGGTACCAACCGTAGAAATCGCCAGACCGATCAGCCCGGCAAGCATGCCGCGAATGACGGATGTCCCGACAAGGCTCGCGACGATCGTCAGGGCGAAAACAATCAGCGAAAAGTATTCCCATGGTCCCAGCCGCACCGCAAACAACGCCAGCGGAGGCGCCGCAAAAATCAGAACGACCGTCGAAATGACCGTTCCAAAAAACGAGGCCCAGATGCCGATAGACAGCGCACGGCCGGCTTCTCCCTTGCGCGCCATCGGGAAGGCGTCAAATGTTGTCGCAACCGACGATGGCGTGCCCGGAATTCCCAAAAGCGCCGCCGAAATCAGCCCGCCCGTATAGCCGCCGACATAAACCGCCAGCATGACCGCAATCCCTTGCAGCGGCTCCATCGTGAACGTGAGCGGCAGCGTCAACACGATGGCCATGGTCACCGTAAAACCGGGGATAGCAGCCGCCACAATTCCGGCAACAGAGCCCGCCAACATGTACAACAATGTCGTGATGGTGAAAATCTGCGCCGCACCGCTCATAAAGTCGGCCATCTTAGAAAACTCCGCGTGGCAGGAATACGGTAAAGACCTCGGCAAAAAGCCAGTTCAACCCGAAAGAAAATAGAACTGCGATGACCGCCGCAAGTGCGATTGATGCAGGCCGGCGCGGCATCAAGATGACCTGAAGGCCGAACAAGAACACGGCGCTTGCGATGGAAAACCCCAACACAGGAATGGTCAGCAAATAGGCCGTCAGCGCCCCGAGACAGACGAACACAAGATAGCACCCCCGCGCCCATTCCACTGTCTGGGACACGAACTGGCCATAGGCCGGACGGGGGATTTTGCGCACGGCATCAACGATAGCAATCGCGGCGACCACGCTCATGACCCCGAAGACAATTTTGGGAAACGCCCCTGCCCCAAGCTTGTCGAAACGGGATGCCGGAATTGCGGTCGCCGCAAAAAACAAACCAACTGAAGCAAGCAGCAGAACAACATAGCTCAGGAGGCGGGCAATCTCGCCCGCCTCCCTTGCCCGCGTTTTATCTACGCTTGCGTCGCTCATGGCGCGAGAACAGCAGACAGCGATTTGACCGTCGCATCAAGATTGCCGAGATACGCGCTATAGGCAGCCTGACCCCGGAAATCGACATCTGCACCGGCATTGTTGGTCTGCTCGATATAGGTTGCGTCCTGTGCCATGGCTTCAAGTGCGGCCTCCAGAGCATCGCGGACCTCTTGCGGGGCGCCCTTTGGCATCACGATACCGCGCGTCACGTTCAATTCCAGATCATGACCCATTTCCTTAAATGTAGGGACATCCGGCACGGTGGCAAGGCGTTCATTGGTGCCGATCGCAAGGAAGGTCAGGTCGCCATTGTCAACAAACTGCTTGGACGAGCTGATATCGCCGATGGCCACATCAAGATTTCCACCAACCAGCGCACGGATACGCTGACCTGTGCCCTCATAGCCGACGTATTTGAATTGCAGACCAAATGCCTGTTCGATCATCGCCGCATGAAGGTGTGGAACGCCGCCCAAGGTCACGCCCATCGAAATCTCAGACGGGTTTGCCCGGGCATAGGCAACAAATTCTTCAAAATTGCTGTAGTTTTCGCTGGGTCCGGCAACCAGGAACTGTGGTGATGCGGTCATCAGTGCAATCGGGTCGAAATCGCTCCAGGCAAGGTCGGTAATCCCTGTTTCAGTCGCCACAAGCAGGCCTTCGTGGACCTGACTGATCGTGTAGCCGTCCGCAGCGCGACGCGACGCTTCGCGCAATCCCACCGTTCCACCGACACCGGGGATGTTGATGACCGGCATATCGGCACCAAGAAACGGTGCTACGTTGTTCGACACCAGCCGCATCAGCGTGTCCGACCCGCCGCCCGGTGACCAAGGTACAATGAATTCTACCGCGCGTTCGGGATAGGTTTGAGCACTAAGTGGCGCGGCAAAAAGAGTTGCAGCAGTGAAAAGGGCGGCAAGGCCCGTGCGAAGTTTCATATGGAGGCTCCTTTTGAAGAATTGCGATCAATCCGCTTGAGATAACTATCGACTCAAACGTTAACACAAGAGTTACGCTGGCAAAGCGCGGAATGCTTGTTATTAGATTAAGCGCTGCTTATGATACCGAATGGATACCCGCCAACTAGAGACCCTTCTTGCGATTGCACAGCACGGCGGCTTTGCTGCGGCAGCTCAGGCCGTCAACCTCACCGCATCCGCCATCAGCCAACAGGTTGCGGCGCTCGAAACCGAACTGGGCGCACAGCTTTTTGATCGCACCCGCCGCCCCCCTGCACTGACCGCAAAAGGTGCCGAGATGGTTCGCTCCGCTCGGGCGATCTTACAAATCGTAACCGAAACCAAGGCGTCCGTGACCGGCCCGCGTGTGCACGGAACACTCGCTTTCGGGTCTTTGCGGACAGGTGCCAATTCGGTCGTGCCCAAAGCCCTCGCAACTGTGCGCACGACTTATCCGGACCTGAATTTCCGGCTGCGGGTCGGGGTATCGGAAGAACTGATGAACGAAGTCGTCTCGGGCAAGCTTGATGCTGCACTGGTGGCTGATCATGTGGCGGTGCCCCCCAGCCTGCGCTGGACCCCTGTTGTCAACGAGCCCTTGATCGTTCTGACCCCACCGGGAACCAGTGCGCGCTCGCTTGACGCGTTGGTGCGTGAAGTTCCCTATATCCGCTACCGCACGCAGGTGCCGCTGGCCCGGCAGATCGACACTGAAATCGCCCGGCTTGGCACCAGTCTTCAACAGGTGGTGTCCGTCAACACGATGACAGCAGTGGTGGGCTGCGTGCAAGCGGGGCTCGGGTTTGCGATCGTTCCACAGATCGCTTTGCAAGATATGATTACCGCGTCGTTAGACTGGTTCCCCTTCGGAATGCCTCCCATTTACCGGCGACTGGGCGTGGTTCAACGGATGTCACCGCGCAGAAGAGAGGTCTTGGACGCGCTCACCACTGCCCTCAGCCACCATGGCCGGACCAGCGACGAGCGAGACTGACACCCCCCGGATTTGATAGCACGATCAAAAACCCATGGCGAAAGAGCAACTGAAAGGCAGGGTTTTACGCCGCCGTTGACAATCACGACAGTCACGATCGGCTCTGTGACCATCTGCGCGACGTCCCTGCCCCGACAATCATGCACGCCAGATCAAGACCGCCAGCAAGCTTACGCACGACGAAAACACCTTCAAAATACGAACATCCAAGCAATATCTGTTCATCTTGCAACCGACCCAAAAGATGCCGGCACCGGGCAACTGGCCTGCAATGCAAAGCCTTCAAAAAAAATAAATAGTTACATAATTCAGCGATTTAGATTGACTTGACCTGCGACCACTGTCACGCCGCAGCAGACAAGTTTACGTTTTTTCCCTGAAAAATCAGAGGCTGATACAGCTTCTATACGCATGCGTTCGGCGCTTTATCCGGCTGACAGCGTTCGACTATGTCGTAACAAGTTTAGCAGGAGCAACAACGTGTCTTATCCATCCTTGACTGGTTTTTCATCCGCAGTCACAGTTGCAGAAAATACTGTAAATGCGACGCCGCTACTGCTGGATACAAGCGTAGCATTCTCCGACGCGGACAATGACTTCAACGGCGGCGTGCTCAGTCTGTCGGGCTTGTTGGCCGAAGACACGATTTCGGTGCTCAACCGGGGGACCAACGCAGGTCAGATCGGTTTTTCTCTTCAGCCCGTGTACCTGTTTGGCACTTTTTTAGGTACAGTCCCAACCGTGACCTACGGCGGCACTAAGATCGGCACAGTGTCGGGCGGCGCGGGAACCACACTGACGGTGACCTTCAACGGTGCTGCAACCTCTGCGGCCGTGGACGCGCTGATCGAGAGCCTGACCTATGCCAACAGTTCCGACACACCAACCACCAGCCGCAATCTGGTCCTTAACGTGACCGATGCGGCGGGGGCTGGTCTTGGGTCACTCGCTGGCGCCGAACCTGTCTACGTGGGGTGGACCCAAGGCGATCCGAACAACGCGCCTTTTGTATCCACGATGACTACACTTGATAAGGTCGCGCGTCCTGGTTCACTCGATCTGGATCTTGACGGCGACCTTGATACGGTAATTTGGCTTGGGACTTTTTTAAACGAATACATTTTTGCTGCCTTCGAAAACGTAACGCAGCAAGGTGTGGGCATGAAGCTCACGGTCACGCCCGAAAACGAGGCGCCGGTCCTGACCGGATTCACGGATTCGGTGACCTTTGCCGAGAACACAGTGAACAGCACCGGGCAACTGCTGGATGCAAATGTCAACTTTTCCGATTTCGAGGGAAACTTTAGCGGTGGCCTGCTGACCGTTTCCGGCCTGTTAAGCGAAGACATTGTTTCTGTGCGCAATGTAGGCACGGGGGCCGGAGAGATTGGCGTCAACGGCACAAATGTGACCTACGGCGGCGTTTTTATCGGAACATTGGGTGGCGGTGTGGGCGCGGTCATGAATGTGGTCTTTACCGCTTTGGCCACGTCCGTTGCTGTTGACGCGTTGATCCAGAACCTGACGTATGCCAACACTTCTGATACACCGACCACCAGCCGCAACCTTGTGTTGAATGTGTCCGATGCATCGGACAGTTTGGCGACCTTTGTAAACGTGGCTGGCGCATCCAGTCCGGTTAGCGGCCTTGGAATTACGGTTCACGTCACCCCGGAAAGTGATGCGCCGATCGGCACCGGTCTGCCCGTCACTATTACAACCGCGGAAGACATCGCCACTGAAATCGACCTGAGCACGCTGATCCTGTCGGATAGCACTATTGTTCCCGAATTACTTGACCTCGTGCTGAAAGCCGACACCGGAACCCTGTTGGCGGCAAACGGCAGCGGCGTCACGGTGACCGGATCGGGGTCGGACACACTGACCCTGCGCGGTACGGTGACCGACCTGAACACCCTGTTGGCAGGTACCGGAGTTGTCAGCTACCTCGGGGCGCAGGATGCCTTTGGGAGCGCGGCGGCCACACTGACGGCCACGGTCAATGACGGCTCGGGCGCGGTGGCGGTCGGGTCTATCACGGTTGACATCACAGCCGTAGCGGATGCGCCGACGCTGACCGGGCTTGCGGCCTCGGTGAGCTTTGCCGAGAATACGGTGAATGGCACCGCGCAACTGCTGGATGCAAATGTCAGCTTTTTCGACGCCGAAGATGACCTTGACGGCGGTACGCTGACCGTTTCCGGCCTGTTGGACGAAGACACTATATCGGTGCGCAATTTTGGCACGGGGGCCGGAGAGGTCGGTCTGGACGGCACCAATGTGACATTCGGCGGTGTTGTTGTCGGCACGTTGTCCGGCGGTGTGGGCTATACGTTGTCCGTGGCCTTGAACGCGGCTGCGACGTCGGTGGCCGTCGACGCAGTGATCCAGAACCTGATGTATGCGAACACCTCGGATGCGCCAACCGCCAGCCGCGATCTGGTTGTCAGTGTGACGGATGCGGCGGGGGAGTATCTGGGCAGAATTGCGGACACTCCGTCGACTTTTGTGGAACTGACGGGGGCTGCCAATCCGGTAAACAGCTACAGTTACTTCGTCACCAACTTCGGCCTCCGGGGCGATTATTACGATACACATAATTCCAACCCACCCGGTTGGAGCAATCCAAGCCTTGGTGATTGGGACGGTGACGGTGATTTTGATTTGGTTGTGGGCGAGCGGGACGGCGCTTTGTTCAGCTATCGAAATGATGGTGTGGACGGTTTCACACCCCTGATCGGCACAGCCAATCCGTTCGACGGCGTCAATCAGGGCCAAGACAGCACCCCCAGCTTTGGTGATTGGGACGGCGACGGTGATCTCGATCTGGCGCTGGGGGATTATGGCGGCGACAGCTACGGGATAGGTATTTTTGAGAATGACGGCACGGGTGTCTTCACGCGCACCTCGTACGATCCAATGGGCGGCGTTGATAAAAGCCGGGCTCACTCTCCGAGCTTTTTCGATCTGCCCGGAGATGGCGATGGCGATCTCGATCTGGTCGTTGGTGTACGCAACGGCACGCTGCGCAGCTTTGAGAATGACGGCACAGGTGAGTTCACAGAGCTGACCGGCGCGGCCAATCCCTTCGACAGCGTGGACGTGGGCGAGTTCGCCATGCCCGACTTTGTTGATCTGGACAGTGACGGCGATCTGGATCTGGTGGTTGGCGCATACAACGGCTTGCTGCGCAGTTATCGGAATGATGGCGCAGATGGGTTCACAGAGCTGACCGGCGCGGCCAATCCGTTCAACGGTGTGGACGTGGGTGTGGGGAGCTCCCCCAGCTTTGGTGATCTGGACGGCGACGGCGATCTGGATCTGGTGGTCGGCACAGCCCAAGGGTATTTGAAGACCTTTGAAAACACCACCTCCCGCGGCATCGCGATTACGGTCGCCATAACACTGGAAAATGACCCGCTGACCGTCACGGGCCTGCCAGCCCTTGCGACGGTGGTAGAAGACGCAGCCTCCGGGCTTGATCTGCGAACATTGATCTTTTCGGATGCCGACATCACCGATCTGATCGACCTCGTGTTGACTGCCGATACCGGAACCCTGTCGGCTGCAAGTGGCAGTGGCGTCACGGTCACCGGATCGGGGTCGGGCACGCTGACCCTGCGCGGTACGGCGGCGGATCTGAACACCAGATTGGCGGTCGCTTCGGTGGTCAGCTATCTGGGGGTAAAGGATACCTTTGGCGCGGCGCAGGCAAATGTGACGGCCACGGCAAATGATGGCACAGGTGCAATATCGCTGGGCGCGATCACGATTGACATCACAAACGTCGCTGACGCGCCTGTCCTGACCGGCTTGGCGATGACGACGACCTTTGCCGAGAACACGGTGAACGGCGCGGCGCAATTGCTGGATGTGACGGGCAGTGTCTCCGATGCCGATGGTGATTTTGACGGCGGCACGCTGACCGTTTCCGGCCTATTGGGCGAAGACACCGTATCGGTGCGCAATGTGGGCGTGGGGACAGAAGAGGTCGGTCTGGACGGTGCAAATGTGACGTAC
>JBLHUT010000083.1:0-12167 GCA_047629975.1 Paracoccaceae bacterium | reverse complement strand
CGACTTGCCCTGAAAGGTGCCAGCGCCGATCGGAACCGGATCAAAGATTAGGCGAACGCGTGCAGGCCGACGGCAGAGCGGGTTGGGGCTTGTACTTTTTTCTTTCTTGCCCGGAGGTGTTTGCGCGATTGGAGGAAAGAAAAATTAACCTTGTTCGCACTAAAATGTGGCAATTCAATGCCGTGTAATTAACTGTTCGTTAACTAATTAGATCACTTAGATCAAAGGGGAGCTGGCTCGATCCGGTTCTGGAATTTGTGGCACAAAACGCCCGAGGAGATTTTATATGTCAACGCACTCTCTCACGTCGAGCACCTCGGGCAACGGCACGCGCGCCACTATGACCGAGGCAGATTCGTTCACATACGTGGCGTCCGGGGTGTCGATCGTGATTGCCAATGCTACCGTTGTCGTCGGCTCGGGCATCAATCAGTCGCTTGTCAGTGAAGGGTCGCTCATTTCTTTGTCGTTGCCGGCTGCATCGCTTGTGGGGGATGATGCACGGGTGACTGTGGGCGAACAGGGGTCGCTGGTCACTAATACCTCGGGGGACAAGGCTGCCCTCAATCTTGGCGGTTTTGACTCGGTTCTTGAAAATCACGGGGCGATCACGGGCGGTTTGGGTATAACGGTGCTTTCGGGGGCGCAGGTCGTGAATACCGGAAATATCAGCGGCTTGGGCGGCGGTGATGCGATCGGGGCGACGGGCCTTTACAGTGGTGTCGGGGTCGGGCTGCACAACACGCAAGTGAGCGGGTTGGGACAGTTCGACATCGAAAATTACGGCATGATCCGGGGACAGGAATACGCGATCTATCTGGCGAACGATGTCGGGGTGCCGGATCTTGCTGCTGTGAATCTGAGCAATTACGGCACGATTTCGGGCAATATTTTGCTTGGTGGCGGTGAAGATGTTGTGCTGAACGGTGGGTTGATCGTCGGAGATGTCGATCTTGGCGCCGGGAACGATTTTTACCGGTTGATGACCGGCGGGCAGGTCGATGGTATCCTGACTGGCGGGTTCGGCAATGACCGCATGGTCGGCAATGCCGAGGACAACGTCTTTTATGGTGGTAACAACACTGACCGGCTGATCATGGGCGACGGCAACGACGAGGCTTACGGTGGCGTTGGAAATGACCGTCTTGAGGGCGGCCACGGAAATGATCTTTTACAGGGGGACAAGGGGCGTGATCTGTTGCTTGGCGGCTGGGGAGATGACGTTCTGCGCGGTGGCCAGCAGGATGATACCCTCAAAGGCGGGCGCGGCGACGACAGTCTTTCGGGCGGGGATGATAACGATATTCTGAATGGTGGGCGCGGCGATGATACCCTGACAGGTGGCACCGGCGCGGATACCTTTGTCTTTGGCCGAAACGTCCACGACGATGTCATCACCGATTTCGAGGCGGGGGTCGATCAGGTCGATCTGTCCATTTTTGGTGTTGCAACATTTGGCGATCTGACGAATAGCGGTGCGTTGACCGATCGGGCGAACGGCGCGTTTGTGGATGTTGATATTCTTGGTGGAAACGGATCAATTCTGTTTGAAGGAGTGGCGCTTAGTGCGCTGACTTCGGGGGATTTTCTGCTTTAGACTTTGCATCGTCTTTTGGAATTTCAGACGATGTCCGAGATGCCGGCTTCGTACTGCTGTCTTGGTCCCCCTCGCGTTTGCGGCGCAAAAGCCGCCCGATCAGAAACGAGGTGCGGGGGGCATAGATATAGACGGTGCGTTTGTCGCGCGTTGGTCGCGCCGCCATCCGGGCCAATCCGAATATCACCAGTAGCGCGTGCCCGATCGAGATCATGAGGAAAAGAGATGTGGGTCCATAGGTGTCGATCAGGGTCGAGGCCATGAGCGGCGATGCGATTGCACCAAGCGCAAAGCAGAACATTAGGGCTGCTGAAAGTTCCACCCGTTCGTGGTTTTCGGCAAAATCGTGGGCGTGGGCGGCCGCCACGGAGTAAATCGGGAAGGTTGTGAAACCGAAAAACACCGCTACTCCCAGAACAACGCCTCCTCCCATGCCTGCGCCCATGACGGTGACGGCGCATGCGGCCATCGAGGCTATGGAAAATCCGATCAAAACCCAGCGTCGGTCGTATTTGTCGGCAAGCCATCCGGCCGGATATTGTGCCAAGGCACCTCCGGCCACGAATGCGGCAAGGAAAAGACCGATCTGATCTGCGCTTAACCCGACCTGTTGACCGTAAAGCGGGCCGACCATGCGAAACGCGCCTGAGGTCAATCCGGCCACAACCACCGCTGCGGCTCCGAGGGGAGAACGTTTTAGGGCCAGCATTGGCCGCAGGCGTGGTGCATCGGGTATTTCGGGTTGTGTTGCCGTGCTGAGTGTCAATGGCAACAGGCACGCACAGCACAACAAGGCCAACAGGTTATAAGAGACATAGGAGGCCGGCTCAAGAACGCCGATCATCAATTGCGCAACAAGCGACGCCCCCAGATCGACCCCGCGGTAAACGCCCATGGTGCGGGCGCGGTTTGTGTTATCCACTTTTGACTGAAGCCACGATTCGATGATCGTGTAGCATCCGGCAATGCACAATCCGGTTGCAATGCGCATTACCGCCCAGGCAATCGGATCAATGACCAACATATGCGCCAGCAATCCGATGCCGCCAAGCGCCGTAAAGGCTGCAAAAGCTCTGCTATGGCCGACCGATCCCATCAGGCGCGGTGCCATCCAGCATCCTAAAAAGAACCCGAAAAAATGCGCCGATCCCAGCAGGCCGATATGTTCGTTGCTAAACCCCAGCGCGATCCCTGACAGCGCATCAAGTGGGCCCACCCCTCCCGAGGACAGTTGCAACAGAATAACCGAGAGAAACAGAGCGGCAAAAGAGATCAGAACGCGCATGAGTGCAGCCTTGAACAAAGCACATAAAGACATGAGCGGATGATTTCAGAACATCTGTCCTGTTCACGACATCCGGTTGACGATAGCGCAACATGGGTTGGTTTTTCCGTCTTTTTGCCGGGGTGTGTTGTGAACGCCGGTCGCGCGGGTTTGTCAGCTTTGTGCGGTTTCGACGCGAAGCCGGTTTTTGGGTGTGGCGGCGGGGTCCTCGGGGTCGGTCAGAATCCAGCGACCGGGCGGGGCTGCGCGGGCGCGCAAACGTTCCAGTTGCCATCGGTTTTCGTTGGCGCGATGGGCCAGCGACAGGCTCCAGCGGCTTTCTATCCCCGGAGCCCCGCCCGGAGACGGGGTGAGCAAAAGGCCCAGCGGTGCGCCGCGACCCTGTTCGCCTCCGGTTTCGGCCGCAAGATGCAGGCGTCGCACAGGCGTCAGGCCGGGTGGTTCGGGCAATTCACTGACGACCAACGCGACTGCCCCACTGCGCAGGCTTTCCTCCATGCTCCACAAAAGATCCTCGGCGCGCATCGGTGACACGAAAATCAGCCGCCCGGGGTCGACCCACCGGCACATGCCCTCTCCGTTCAATCGCTCGCCGGCCCATCCCGGCGCAATCCAGATGACCGGACCAGTACAACAGGCCGCCACTTGCAGGGCCAATGTGCGTCGTGCATTACCGCACAGCTCATGCACCCGACCAAGATCCAGAGCCATCGGCCCGGCAACCTGTAAAACGGGGCGTTGCAGGTGTGTGTGGCGAGATAAAAGAACAGAATCGTGCATGAGAACACTCTACAGTGTTCGTTATTTGTTCTCAATTCCTGTTATGTGTTTTGCGCTTGCCGTTTTCGAGCTGCCCCCCGATAACTTGTATCTGAAAAAGCAGAAAAGGTATCTCATGCAAACACATGCTCTTGGTCATAGTGATCTGTCCGTTACCCCCCTTTGTCTTGGATCCATGACGTGGGGCACCCAAACGGCCGAAGCCGATGCGCATGCGCAACTTGATCGCGCACTGGAAGGGGGGATCAATTTTGTTGATACCGCCGAGATGTATCCGGTAAATCCGATTCACGCGGACACAGTCGGAAAGACCGAACAAATCATCGGTAACTGGATCAAAGCAACCGGCAAGCGCGATCAATACATCATCGCAACCAAGATCAGTGGCCGCAACGAGAGTTTCGTTCGCCCCGGTCAGAACATTGATGCCAAAACGCTTTGCGAGGCAATCGAGGGGTCGTTGAGGCGGCTCCAGACTGACATGATCGATTTGTACCAGCTGCACTGGCCCAATCGCGGCAGTTATCATTTTCGCCAGAACTGGACCTTTGACCCATCCGGGCAATCCCGCGAGAACACGCAAGACAACATGATCGAAGTTCTGGAAACGCTCAAGAAATTACAGGTCGCGGGGAAGATCCGCCATGTTGGTTTGTCGAACGAAAGTGCATGGGGCACCGCAGAGTGGCTGCGGCTGGCACGCATGACAGGCACGCCCGAGGTTGTGTCGATCCAGAATGAATATTCTGTTCTGTGCCGTCTTTACGATACCGATCTTGCGGAGCTTTCGGTTAATGAAAACATCGGTTTGCTCGCATTTTCACCCCTTGCTGCGGGGCTTTTGACGGGGAAATACCGGGACGGGGCCTTACCTGAAGGAAGCCGTAGGGAACTGAACGGAACGTTGGGGGGGCGATGGACAGACCGTGTCGGCCCGGCAGTCGAGGCCTATGCGCAGATCGCCTTGAAACACGGGCTGGATTTAACGCACATGACGCTTGCGTGGTGCCAGACGCGGCCGTTTATGGGCTCTGCTATTTTCGGGGCGACCACTCTGGAGCAGCTTGATCATATTCTGAAGGGGGCTGATCTTGTGTTGTCCAGGGAGGTGATCGACGAGATCGATGCCGCGCACCGGGTTCATCCCATGCCCTATTGATGGTACGTGCTCCCGCCCCCGCCGCAAAATGCGGGGTGTTGGGCGTGGCGGCGCAGCCCGGACCGCGTTGCGGTCTGTGCCTGCGCCGCTGCAGCGCGCCTCGGTTACCGTGCTGGGGGGGAGCCGATCTGTGAGAGCAACTCCTCGATAATACGGGGAAAATCCCGATCCGGTGTATGGGCTTGACGTACCAGACCGTCGAAATGAGTTGTAAAGGCGCGTATCCTTTCGGTGTCCCGAAAGGCCACATAATGTGATCCGGTATAGAGTACGGCAAGACGTGGGCCAAAGATTGTCAAAGGGGACGAAAAGAGCACTCTGGAATCGTACAGGGTGATCCGCAGGGCAGGGTAGAACCGGTCATGCAGCGCGGCCATATGTGCAAGTTGCGTGCGGCGGATATCAATTGGAACAGACCTGTAGTAGCCCTCGGCATAGGCAAAAGTGAAAAGTTCATCGATCGGTATTGCGATTTCGTAGTCGGATTGCCCATAGAGCATCCATGCCAGACGGTCTTGCGACATCTGGATGGCTTGTGCCGCAGACTGGCCCAAATGAGGGGTATACTCCCATTCTAGCATCGCTTGCGTTTTGAGCGTATCGGGCAGCGTCGCGGGGACATGTCGAATTTTGTATCCGGCAGATTCCTTATGCCACAAAAAGATCTGTTCGTCGATCAACGCGCGCTCGGCGTGGCTAAGGGTGGCCGAGGCTGCAAGCAGATCGGCTGCCTTTTCAGGCATTTCAGACAATCCCAAAAGCCAGTCACTGCTGACACCAAGGGCTGCGGCGCATTCTGCAACGACCTGTGCATTTGGCAGGCGAGCATCTTTTGCATTGCGCAACTGGGAAATGGTGGACCTGTCGACGCCGATTTGCCGCGCCAGGGCGCTTTGGCTTGTCGCCGTTTCCTCCATTGCGCGGATCAACCTGCTCCGAAACTGTTGCGCACGCACACGTTTGTCTATTTTTGCTAACATTTGGTGAATTAAATCACACTTGTTGAATTTTGGTAACTGAATTCGATCTGCGCGGGGGCGATTTGTTCCGTTAGGAAAGGGAATGTCGGACAATGTCAAAATAGGAGGAGATATGGACAGCAAAAGGCGGACCTTGATCAAAGCGCTGCTTTGGAACCTGCTCGGATTGGGCGTTATGGCGGCTGTCGGATTCTGGTACACCGGTTCGGTGGCGATGGGCGGATCAATGGCGCTGATCAATGCGGGTCTCGGGCTTTTGACCTATCTGATTTACGAACGGATCTGGGCGCGTATCGCATGGGGTCGTTGTGAATAGCGCCCTTGGGCACCGCTTGGAATATCAAACACTTGCGGTCTTGTTGGCCTGCTACGGGGTCTGGACGGTTTCACTTCTGGTTTTGCCTGACACCGCCGGCATCGGCGTCGCCATGGCAGGAATTGCTGTCTCTGCTGCTTTGCATTCGTCGCTCCAGCATGAGGTGATCCACGGGCATCCGACACGTTATCGGTGGCTGAACACGCTTTTGATCTTTCCGTCATTGAGTGTTGCCATTCCCTTTGTCCGGTTTCGGGACACACATCTTGCACATCATCGCGATGCACGGCTCACCGACCCCTACGATGATCCCGAAAGCAATTACCTCGCGCCCGAGGTCTGGAACCGCTCGTCGCGTCCTGCGCGGGTCGTCTTGCGTCTTAACAACACGCTTTTGGGGCGATTTGTCATTGGGCCGGGGCTGGGGCAGGTTCTGTTCATGCGCAACGATCTGCGTTTGATCCGGACCGGAGACCGCAGCGTGCTGCTTGCATGGCTTTGGCATTTTGTGGCTGTTGCGCCGGTGATTGTTTTGGCTGTGATGTCGCCACTGCCGTTTTGGGCGTTTGGGGCGGCAACCTACGGGGCGCTTGGCGTGCTCAAGATCCGGACTTTCCTTGAGCATCAGGCACACGAGTCCGTATGTGCCCGAACCGTTATCATCGAAGACACCGGTCCCTTGGCTTTTTTGTTTCTCAACAATAATTTGCACGCCGTGCACCACATGCATCCGCAGGTGGCATGGTATCGCTTGCCGGCCTTGTACCAAAGCCGGAAGGTGCGGTTTCTGGCGCATAACAGAGGGTATGTCTATACGTCTTACCTTTCTGTGATTGGCCGTCACCTTTTGTGGGCAAAAGACCCTGTACCGCACCCGTTGCCCCGAAAAAGAGACTGACGCACCGGGCCTGTGGCGGGTAGGGTCCGGTTTATGGATATTGAACTCTGGATTCCCCTGACACTTGCGGCAGCATTTTTCCAAAACCTGCGGTTCATGCTGCAAAAGCGCCTGAGCGGGACGCAAAGCGCAGATGGAGGCCTGTCGGCGACAGGCGCCACGTTTGCCCGATTCATCTATTCGGCGCCTTTGGTCGGGCTGCTGATGGCGGGTTATATGGGGCTTGGTGATTTGCCGTTTCCGGTTTTGTCCGGCGCGTTCTGGATTTATGCCGGTTGCGCGGCCGTGACCCAAATTCTGGCAACAGTGTGCGTAGTTGTTCTGTTCTCGCGCCGCAACTTTGCGGTCGGGGTAACGCTGAAGAAGTCAGAGGTGCTCCAGACCGGATTGGTCGGCTTTGTCGTCCTCGGAGAGGTCATCAGCCCTCCGGGAATTGCGGCGCTTGTGCTGGGTTTGGTTGCAGTGCTGATCTTGACGGATGCAAAGATGCAAACCATCGGTTGGGGCCGGTTTTTCAACCCGTCAGCGGGATTGGGGCTTTTGTCGGGGGCATTCTTTGCCGTGGCGGGGGTCTGTGTGCGCGGGGCCACGTTGGAGCTTCCTCAAGATGATCTGTTGGTTCGGGCGGGGATTTCGCTGTTGGCAGTGACCGGCCTTCAGGTGGGGATGATGCTGGTGTGGTTCGCGCTGCGCGACAGAGGGCAGATCGGGCGGGTGCTGCGGCTTTGGCGCATGGGCGGGCTGGTCGGGATCACCAGTCTTTTGGGTTCCATCTGCTGGTTTGCGGCCTTTTCGCTACAGACGGTGGCCTATGTGACCGCGCTGGGCCAGATCGAGATTTTGTTCAGCATCATTGGCGGCGCGCTCGTTTTTGGCGAGCGGATCAACCGGAGCGAAGGGATGGGTATCGGTCTGCTCATGGTGAGCCTTTTGTTGCTTGTCCTGTTTGCCTGAGGCTTGTTTGGCCGGGATTTGGTGCTGTTGTGAGCATCGTATGGCCGGTCGCCTTTGCGATTGCACACACATCAGCAACAAGGCCGCACAGCTGCGCCCTTGACCGGACGCATCAGTGTTTGCCGCGCTAAACCAGACGCGTAATACCCGATACAATGTTGTCATGCTGCACAAACGGCACGCTTTGTGGCGGGGTGTTGTTTGTGATCAGCGGTGTGATTTCTGCCAGCACGACTTCGGTGATAAAGGGCAGGTCAAAGGCGCGTACCTTGGCGAGGGGGATCCACTGCAGGTGGGACAACTCGTCAGAGGCTTTGGAAAAGTCGTCGCTATCCCCCACAATCGCCTGCGCGTGCGTCAGAAAGAACCGCGCATCAAAGCGGCGCGGCCGACCGTGTGGCGTCACGGCGCGGAAGACAAAGGCCAATTGCGCGGCACATGGAAGGTGGCCCGCCTGTGCAAAGGCGCTCCAGTCGGGGGCAGGTGTTCCCTGCCACGTGCCGGGCACCCCGAGCAACAGCCCTGTTTCCTCCCACAATTCACGGATTGCCGCCGCAAGGCAGGCATGGGCCAGACCGGATGGGCTTTGTTGTTCCAATCGGGACAGGCAATCCGGGTGAGGCAGTCCGGCAAGGGGGATCGCGCCGTCGGACGGGTCGACCGCGCCGCCGGGAAAGACGAATTTGTTCGGCATGAAGGCAGCCGCCGCACCGCGTTGCCCCATCAGAACCTCCGGCCCCTCGGGGCCACTGCGATGGACAATTAGGGTCGCAGCATTGCGCAGGGCAGATTTATCCATGTGGACCAGCACCTTTCGGTCAGGAGGCCGGCCGCGACACGGCTCAGCTGTTGCGTGGTGCCGCACCGAACCCGTTCAGACGCTTGGCCCATTGCAATCCCACAATCGCCCCCTTGATACGCGGCAAAAGCAGCAACGACAACGCCACGCAGCCCACGGACAGGACAGATGCCATAATCAAAGGCTCCGGGCGAAGCTTTGTCCAGAAAAGGTGCATCGCAGGCGCCATCAGGTGGCCTACGATCAAAATGGTCAGGTAGGCAGGTCCGTCATCGGCACGGTGGTGAAACAGCTCCTCCGAACATACCGCACAGCTGTCACGCACCTTGAGGTAGCCTTTCATCATCGGGCCTTGCCCGCAATTCGGGCATGTGCGTCGCCAGCCGCGCATCAACGATTGTTTGAGGTCGCGTGGCGCGGTCCGGCCTGACGGTGTCCCTTTACCGACCACGTCAACGGACGGCATCGCTGTGGCGGAGGGGGGTGTTGATATCATTTTGCGGCCTTTTACTTCGTGTTCGGTGCCAGTGCTATCTTACGGGTGCCTGTATGACGATCCGACGGTTTGTCCGTGCGGCGGCATGTCGCGATCCGGGGGGCTCTTAGATCTTTTTTGTAAAAAAGTTGCATTGGCGCGACGGAAAGGGCCGGTTGCACCGTTTGACTATCATGATCCGGACGAAATGGTCGGACGAAACCCACCTGATGGAGACACGACAATGAAAAAGATTACCCTATTGAGCGCTCTGATTGTGACTGGCTTTGCTATGACACCGGTTGCACAGGCGCGTGGCATGGACGGTCAGGAACGCCCAAGTTTCGAGATGCTTGATGCCGATGCCGACGGGCAACTGACCGTACAGGAAATGCAGGACTACGGCGCGGCCATGGCCGCGAGCCGGTTTGCGCAAACCGATGCAAACGCCGACGGCGAGTTGAGCGCCGAAGAGTTGACAGATGCTGCACAGCAGCACCAGTCCGAGCGCGCCAACCGCAGGGCCAGCCGGATGATCGAACGCTTGGATGCCGATGGTAATGGCACCATCAGTTCCGATGAAATGGCGGCGATGGGCATGGAGCGGGGCGAGAAGCGTCAGAACAAGATGTTCGAGCGTCTTGACGAAAACGAGGATGGTGCGATCAACGCCGAAGAATTCGAGCAGGCCCGTGCACATTCAAAACATTCTGGTGACAAAGAACACCGCAAGGGCCACGGCAAGGACCGGAACTAGGGTTTAACCGCCCTTTTGTGAAACGCGCCGGAGCTTGCATTGCCTGCTCCGGCGCAACGGGATACGCCTTTGGACCATGACGATGCCGTTTGATGCCTTGACACAGATCCCTGACGAGGCCCTGCTGGTACTTTATGCCAATGGCGACAGGGCGGCGGCGGGGGCTTTGACCCACCGGATGGCCCCGCGGCTTATGGCGCAGGCCTTTCGAATCCTGAAGGATCGTGCCGAAGCCGAGGACGTGACGCAGGAAGCGATGCTACGCCTGTGGAAAATCGCCCCCCGCTGGCGCACTGGCGAGGCGCAAGTGTCGAGTTGGCTTTTTCGGGTGGTGGCGAACCTTTGCACCGATCGTTTGCGTAAAACGCGCACAGTTGACATTGATGCCGTTGCCGAGCCGCTTGACGATACGCCCGGTGCCGAACAGATGCTTCAGACGGCGGCGCGTGCGCGTGCTCTTGATGCGGCACTGGCCGCATTGCCCGGTCGCCAGAAAGAGGCCGTGACCTTGCGCCATATCGATGGCTTGACCAACCCTGAGATTGCGCAGGTTATGGACATCAGCATCGAGGCGGTCGAAAGTCTGACGGCACGGGGCAAGCGGGCATTGGCCGATATTTTGAGGGCGCAAAAGGATGCTTTGGGGCTATGAATGATGACACATGACAAAACAACGCGACCCGATGACGATATGCCCGACGACGATATGCCCGCTGACGATATCCTTGACGGGTTTTTCGAGGCGGCCCGCCAGCAGCAGCCGCAAATCCCGGAGGGGGTCGTTGCGCGGATACTTGCGGATGCGGACCGGGAGCAAGCACATCATCTGAACAGGAGTGTCATTCCTGTCAGGTCCAAAAGAAGTTTCTTTGGGGATGTGGTGGCCGCTTTGGGCGGATGGCCGTCCCTTGCCGGACTTGCCGCGGCAACACTGGCCGGTGTGTGGATCGGATACAGCCCGCCGACCTCGCTCGACAGTATCGCGCTTTCGGTTCTGGGGAGCGAGACAGTCAGCTTTGGCGGCTTTGATATTATGACCAGCGACGATACTTTGTTCGCGCTTGAAGGGTAGGGAAGACAGATGTCCGATACGAAAACCCCGCCAGAGACACGTTTGGGCGACGCATCCCCGGGTCGGCGATGGGTGCGGTGGCTTTTGATTGCGTCGCTGGGGGTTAACCTTGCGGTGGCTGGCGTTGTGGGGGGGGCGATCTTGTCGGGAGAACACGACCGGGAGCGCCCGCAGAGATTTGTGCGCGACTTGGGCTTTGGCCCCTATGGTCAGGCCCTGACGAAAGACCAGATTGCGGCGCTGCGCCCTGAAATCCGTTCGCGGCGCTCCGAGTTGCGGCAAACGCAGCGCAAGTTACGGCAGGGATTTAGCGAAACTGTAAAGCTTCTGCGTCTGGAGCCGTTCGATCCGGCGCGCTTGTCGGCATTGATTGCCCAACAGGGGCTTGCTGCGGGTGCTTTGCAGCAGATCGGGCGGGAGTTGTTGATAGAACGCATCGCAGCAATGTCGCCCCAGGATCGGCTGGCTTTTGCGGATAGGCTTGAAACCGGTGTCGAGCGGTCAAAGTCGCGGGGCGGGTTCAAAGACGGCGAGAGCAGGCCGCGTCAGGACTGAATGGTCACGCAACAGCGCGGCAAGGCCGCAGGCTATCCAAGGGCAATTGCTATGCGGCGGATTTTGAAAAGATAACGCCGTTGCGACCTGCAGATTTTGCCCGATAAAGTGCGCGGTCGGCGCGATCAAGCAGTGCATTGATACGTTCTTCGATGGGCTGGCAGGTGTTTTCCGCGGAGTGGTCGTTTGCCGTCGAGACGACGACGCCGATCGAGACAGTTTGTGTGATGTCGGCGTTTGCAGAGGGGGCGAAAATTGGTTTTTCCTCGATTTTGCGACACAGGCGCTGTGCGGCGATGCGCGCTTTGGCCGGGTCGGTGTCGGGCATGACGATCATGAACTCTTCTCCGCCCACCCGCGCAACAAGATCGACATTCCGGAGGTTGATCCGCAACTGCTCGCCGACTTCGCGCAGGACGGTATCACCCGCCAGATGACCGAACCGGTCATTGACCGATTTGAACAGGTCAAGATCAAGAAGCATGACCGCAAAACTGCGCTTGGTTTCTTCGGCCCGCTCCAACTCAGAGCTGTGATGGG
>JBLHUT010000082.1:0-12298 GCA_047629975.1 Paracoccaceae bacterium | reverse complement strand
GACAGACCTTGACGGCGCTTGGTTTCCGGCTGGAAGGGGACATGGCCCATGTCCCCAGCTGGCGTCCTGATGTCCTCGGAGAGGCCGATCTGGTAGAAGAAGTCGCGCGAATGGCATCGCTGACCAAGCTCAAAGGCGTGCCTTTGCCGCGCGCCACAAGTGGCGTCCCCAAGGCGATCCTTACACCGATGCAAAAACGCGAAACAGGGGCGCGCCGTCAACTTGCGGCTCTGGGTTACAATGAATGTGTGACCTATTCGTTTATTGATCGTGCTGCTGCGGCCCTGTTCGGGGGGGGCACCGACGCGATGATGCTGGAAAATCCGATATCTTCGGAAATGAGTCATCTGCGACCCGATCTGTTGCCGGGGCTGCTTCAGGCCGCCGCCCGCAATCAGGCGCGTGGTTTTATGGATCTCGCGCTGTTCGAGGTTGGCGCGGCGTTTTCGGGTGGCGAACCCGAGGAGCAATACCGCATGGCGAGCGGTATTCTGGTGGGGCACACCGGACCGCATGATGTTCACGGCGCGCGCCGTCCGGTGGATGTGTTCGACGCAAAAGCAGATGCCGAAGCCGTTCTGGCGGCGGTTGGGGCACCTGCGAAACTGCAAGTTCTGCGCGGAGTGCCGGGCTGGTGGCATCCGGGGCGGTCGGGCAAGTTATGTCTGGGGCCGAAGATGGTGTTGGGTGTGTTCGGGGAACTACACCCGAAGGTGCTTCAGGCGCTGGATGTCAAAGGACCTGCCGTTGCGTTTTCCGTCATGCTTGAGGCCATTCCGATGCCACGTGCAAAAGGCAACAGCAGGGGCGCATTGTTGTTGAACGATCTTCAGGCCGTCGAGCGCGACTTTGCCTTTGTTGTGGATGCAAAGGTGGAGGCGCTGACGCTGGTGAATGCGGCTGCGGGCGCAGACAAGGCGTTGATCGAAGAGGTTCGGGTGTTTGACGAGTTTACCGGCGAAAAGGCCGAGGCACAGATGGGCGCGGGCAAGAAATCTCTGGCGATCAGTGTGCGGATGCAACCGACCAAAAAGACGATGACCGAGGAAGAGATCGAGGCCGTCGGTGCCAAGATCATTGCGAAGGTTGGAAAAGCTACGGGGGGTGTGCTGCGCGGATAAACGCAGCCGCTTTCCGGAGTTGTTAAAAGAGGAAAGGGACCAGAAATGACACTGAATGTATATCTTTCAGGCGAGATCCATACGGATTGGCGCGAGCAGATCACCAACGGGGCAAACGGGTTGGATGTGACGTTTCACGGTCCGGTGACCGATCATGCGGCGTCTGATGATTGTGGTGTGACGATACTCGGGGAAGAACCGAACAAGTATTGGCACGACCACAAGGGCGCGATGGTCAATGCGATCCGCACTCGCAAAGGCATTGCCGATGCCGATATTGTCGTCGTGCGGTTTGGGGAAAAGTACAAGCAGTGGAACGCAGCGTTTGATGCAGGTTATGCCGCCGCTCTTGGTAAATCGCTTATTATCCTGCACGGGGCCGATCATCAGCATGCCTTGAAAGAGGTCGATGCGGCGGCACTGGCTGTTGCCGACGATCCGGCGCAGGTGGTGGAGATTCTGAAGTATGTTTTGACAGGCTCCCTTTCGAAGTGATGCCTGACGTGAGGCTGTGATGTGACGTTTGAAAATGCGCCCGGACATTGGTTCGGGCGCATTTTCTATGCACGCTGCTCTAGATCGCAACAGGCCCGAGCCGGTTCCGTACTTCCCGCAAAAGACTATAAACCGTCGCAATCGAGGTCTTGGGGTTTTCCTTTGAGGATTTTCCGGTGATATCGACGGTATAATCGGCACCGCCTGCAAACACACTATAGCTGTGTGTGTTGCCCGTGGCGGCAGGGTCCGCGATCAACTGGACCTGCGTGGCATCCATGCCAACACCGGCAAGGGCAAGGGTCGCGGCGACATTTGCATTCTTGGGATAGGCGGCTGCGGCCTCGCGGGCCGTTCCGCTAAAAAAGGTCGTGCGTTGGGTCAGGGTTGTCAAATCCACCACCTTTTCGGCGGGGGATCCGGCCCACGCCATGGGGGGTTTGCGACCAATGTAAGTCACCGACTGGATGCCGGAGGGGCGCAAAGCCGACAGCAGATCAATGCCACCGATGGCTCCTGCGGGCAGGATCAATCGCGCGCCGCTTTCCTCTGACAGGGCGATCAACCGCTCTTCGAGGGATTGATCGGCCAGCGCTCCGATGGAGGCAACAACCGTGTCGATCCCCGCCGCAAGGCACTGCGGGACCAGCTCGACAACTGCGGAGTGGCCAGCGCATTCAATGATTACGTCGGGTGACGCGGCGATCAATGCGTCGGCATTTGTCACCCAGGATACGCCTTGGGCGGCACCGTCGGGGGCGCTTTGCCCGTCGTAATTGCGGACAAGCACACAAAGATGCGCAAGAGTGAGTGCGGGGTCGGCGGCGATCATGGCAACAAGACTGCGCCCGATATTGCCGTATCCGATAAGGCCCAAACGCATCAGTCGCGCGCCGGTGTGACAAGGCCGATCTGAACAGCATCGCGGCTCAGGAAGCGGTCAAGATAACGGACAAGGTTGGGGTGGTTGTCCCATTCAACCGCCTCTTTGACGCCGTAAAAGTCCAACGCGCGCAGCCAGGGCGCGATTGCGATATCTGCGATAGAGTAGTCGTCGGCGATCCAGTCCTTATCTGCCATCTCGGTCTCAAGCACAGCAAGCAGCCTCTTGGCTTCGGCAAGATAACGTTGCTGTGGTCGCTTGTCCTCGAAGGTTGCGCCGGCAAATTTATAGAAGAAGCCGAGCTGTCCAAGCATGGGACCAAGCCCGCCCATCTGGAACATAAGCCACTGAAGGACCTTTGCCTTGTCACTGGCCGTAGCACCCATCAATTTACCCGTTTTTTCAGCCAGATAGATGAGGATCGCACCGGATTCAAACAAACCGACAGGCACGCCATCGGGACCGTTGGGATCAACAATGGCGGGGATTTTGTTGTTCGGGTTGAGCGAGAGAAAAGCAGGGCTTTTTACGTCTGCGTCAGACAGCGTTACCTTGTGCGCCTCGTAAGGAAGGCCAAGTTCCTCAAGGGCGATCGAGACTTTTACACCGTTCGGCGTGGGAAAGGAGTAGAGCTGGATGATGGCGGGATTGGCGGCAGGCCAACGTTTGGTGATGGGAAACTGGTCAAGCATGGTTCTGTCTCTCTCTCTTTTGCGTTGGTTCGACGATAGGCTTGGCTCCAGGAGATTTGAAGCCGTGTTCGGCTGTCTTTGGCTGTGGTATCCTGATTTCGTGTGGCTGCGTGTGTGCGCAGGAACGATTGAGTGGTGGCAGGTAGGGAAAGAGCAAAATGTTGCAGGAATTCAGGACGTTTATCGCTAAAGGCAATGTAATGGACATGGCCGTTGGCATTATCATCGGTGCGGCCTTTACGGGGATCGTAAAGTCGATGGTGGATGATTTACTCAACCCGATCCTTGGGTTTGTGATCGGGGGTGTCGATTTTAGTGATTATTTTGTGGTGCTTGGGCAAGGAGATTTTTCCTCGCTTGAGGCAGCCCGCGAGGCGGGAGTTGCAACCTTTGCCTACGGATCTTTTGTGACGTCGGTGATCAACTTTCTGATCATCGCATTCGTTGTGTTCATGCTGGTGCGATACGTCAACAAGGTGAAGGCCGTTACGGAAAAGCCGGTAACGGTGGCACCGGCAAAGGCGGATACGGGGCCAACTGAAAAAGATATCCTTATTGAAATCAGGAATGCCTTGCAAAAGCAGTAACCCCTAACGAAAAAAACGCCCGGTAAATGGGCGTTTTTTGGTCTTTGTAAATTTTCTCACACTCGCCAGTGTCAGGCGGCTTCGCGGCGCATTCTCCGACGTGATCTGAGGAGGATGCCGGCGACGATAAGTCCACCACCCAAGATGGGCGCGGTTGCCGGCAACGGCACTTCGGCAGTTACATAGAACTCGGTCAGGTAAAAACCTACGTCCTTGATACCTGTTGCGGGGTTTGCGGTTCTGCTGACAAAGGAAAATACGCTTCCTGTTAAGGGGCTGGACGTATAGTTGAACGCTACCTTTGCGCCGGATATGTTGCCCGGGTTGGAACGTATGTGGGTAACGATCTTTACGCCATCAACGTACAGGTCGAAAAACTGGTTAACTGTGCTATAGTTGCGAAGCTTGAAGTACGAGATCGAAACGTCGCGCGTAAACTCGAGAACCAACGCTTCGTTACCAGCCACAAGCCCGAAATTGCTGCCCAATGCGCCACTGCCCGCACCGTCGTCAACACCCCAGCCATTGGCTGTCTGTGAGATGTTGGCCGCAGTACCGGTTGTCGTCGTACCAACGAAATCGGATGCGTAACCGTAGAACGTCGGCTTCATGTAGGCGCTTGGGGGCATAGACGTCAGATTGTCCGGGCCGTCGGCCAGCGTCTCGTAATAGGTAACAGTTTCGGCGCTGCCGACTCCTGCTGTCAGGCAAGTCGCTAAAACAGCTAACCCAACTTTAATTGTTTTTATACTTTTGAACACAATATTCACTCACCAGTTCGAAAATTTACAGTCACAGAGTTAGCATGCTGAGATGGTTGTTGCAACGGTTGGCTCTGTTGAATGGTTAACAAGTGGTAACAATTGAGGCAGTTTTCCGCCAGTTTGGTCCGTTTCTAAGCCAGAAATAGCAGCAGATTGTCTACATACCTTAAGTTTGGCCCACAACGCGGTGAAAACAGATTCGGCAACGAGGTTTCATCGTGTTGAGAGGTTGAGAGATTCGTTTGCTTGGCAGGGCTGTTCCTCTTGGGGCGCCAGCAGGCAAAAACCCCCGTATGCTAGGCACCGGGGGTTCGCGTAGATGTGTCGTTTGACGCGTCGTCACTCGGACTCCGTATCGCTCAGAGCATGCCTTCACGCTCGAGCTTTTTGCGTGCGAGCTTGCGCGAACGACGAATCGCCTCGGCTTTCTCGCGCGCATTTTTCTCGGAGGGTTTCTCGAAATGTTGCTTGAGCTTCATTTCGCGGAAAACGCCTTCGCGCTGAAGTTTTTTCTTGAGCGCACGAAGCGCTTGATCGACGTTATTCTCGCGGACACTGACCTGCATGTGGTGTCACCACCTTCCTAGGTTTGAGTTTCGTAGAAGCAGGAAGCGCGCCTATAGCAAAGCCCCCCGATGTTGTCTACGGTCAGTGCATGCAAAGATACGAAAGATACGAAAGATGCGAGACAGGAGTGAGTCAATGATTTCCCACGATGATGCAAAAGGCCGGTTGTTGGACGCGGCGCTAGAGCATGTAGCCTTTGACGGATGGTCCGAGCAGACTTTTCAGGCCGCCGTTTCCCAGTGCGGCATGACGATGGAGGCTGCGCGGTCGACCTGTCCGCGGGGCGCGGTTGACCTTGCGCTGGCCTATCACGCACGGGGCGACGCCGAGATGGTGCGCCGGTTGGAGGCGACAGATCTGTCGTCGATGCGGTTTCGTGACAGAATAGCCGCCGGGGTCCGGTTCCGGATCGAATCCATTGATGACAAAGAGGCCGTGCGCCGGGGCACCACATTGTTTGCCTTGCCGCATCATGCCGCTGACGGGGCGCGGGCGATCTGGGGCACGGCAGATGCGATCTGGACAACGCTGGGCGATTCTTCTGACGACATAAACTGGTACACAAAGCGGGCGACCCTGTCTGGCGTTTATGGCGCAACCATCCTGTTCTGGTTGGGGGACGACAGTCCCGACCAGCATCGCACCTGGGATTTCCTTGATCGTCGTATCGAGGACGTGATGCGGTTCGAGCAAGTGAAAGCCAAGGTTAAGGATAATCCCGTTCTAAGTCGTCTGTTCGCCGGTCCCAACTGGTTGGCGGCAAAGGTCAAGGCACCCGCCCGCAAGCCGCGCCGCGATTTGCCGGGACATTGGGCACCACGCTCCAACTTATGACGTCTTGATTGCGCCGGTCGTGTCAATTGGCGCATGATGCCCGTGAATGTTATGCGAGGATCTTATCATGACGCTTCCAGAAACGATGAATGCGGTTGAAATCAGTCAAGCCGGAGGGCCGGAGGTTCTTGTGCCGACGACCCGCCCCGTGCCGTCGGCGGGTGCCGGACAGATTGTCATCCGCGTGGCCTGGGCCGGCGTCAATCGTCCCGATGCGTTGCAGCGTGCCGGCAGTTATGCGCCGCCAAAGGGCGCAAGCGATCTGCCGGGGCTGGAGGCGTCGGGCGTTGTTGCGGCGGTTGGCCCTGGGGTGACCGACTGGGCCGTTGGCGATGCGGTTTGCGCCTTGTTGCCCGGTGGTGGTTACGCCGAATACGTCGTGACCCCTGCGGCCCACGCGCTGCCGGTGCCTGCGGGCTTGACGTTGAAACAGGCGGCTTGCCTGCCGGAGACATTCTTTACGGTCTGGTCGAATGTGTTCATGCGTGGCGGACTTCAGGCTGGCGAGCGTTTTTTGGTGCATGGCGGGTCTTCGGGCATTGGTACGACGGCGATCCAGCTGGCCAGACACTTCGGGGCGCGGGTGTTTGCCACGGCCGGATCGGCGGAAAAATGCGCCGCCTGTGTTGCACTGGGCGCAGAAGACGCGATCAATTATCGCGAGGCGGATTTCGTAGAAACCTTGCGCGCCCAAGGCGGTGCCAACCTTATTCTCGATATGGTCGGTGGGAGTTATTTGCCTAGAAATGTCAGGGCATTAGCGGATGATGGCCGGCTGGTTCAGATTGCGTTTCTTCAGGGGCCCAAGGTCGAGTTGAACTTTGCCCATGTCATGATGCGGCGTCTGACGATCACCGGATCGACGCTGCGCCCGCAGTCGGATCTTGCGAAAGCGCAGATCGCCGATGCGCTGCGTGCGCAGGTCTGGCCCTTGTTGGAGGCAGGAAAAGTTGCACCTGTCATGGACAGTGCGTTCGCCTTGAATGATGCGGCAGCGGCGCACACCCGAATGGAAAGCTCGGGCCATATCGGCAAAATTGTTCTCGAAGTTGCCGGCGGCTGAGCCTCACTTGACGGGGGAAAACAAGGCGTCCTGCATCTGGCAATCCCTGATCACGTCAATGCCGCACCGGCGCAGCGTCAGGCTTTTTGTCAGGCAGATACGCGCTTCGGCAATGCGGCCCGACGTGCAGGTGATTGTGATCTGATCGGGCAACAGGGCCGGGTTTGCCTGTAGCCACGCATCCTCGATCAGGGTCGCGGGGAGTTTGATGTCCTTGGTAACCTTGCGCAGGACCTGCGGCCGGGTGACACTGTCAAAGGCCGCCCGGCTTTTGCTGAAAAACGCCTGTGCCGTCAGCCCGGAGCATACGCCGTGCTTTTTCCAGCTGTGCCATGCCAATCCGCCCGAGCCCGCGATATCGGCCATTGCGGCTGTCTGCGCGCGCGTTGGCGGACGGGCGTCGGTAGGGCAATAACTGGGCCAGCCGCGTTCGTTTTGGGGCCAAAGCCCGTGTAGCACCCAACCCGTGGCACGTCCGGCCTCGCATTGGGCCGCGTCGCGCTGATCGCCCGTTGTGGCGCACCAGCTTGGCGACCAACTCAGACTGAGAACATAGTAGTCGAAATCGCCCGAGGTTTCGCCTTTGGCATGGGATATTCCGGCACTCAGCAGCAGAACAAGAAGCCAACGCATTTTCTCTTCCCTTTCCGGGTTGCTGTGGATATACGCGACGCATTCCCCGCCATCGAGGATACGCATCACAGACGGTGCGACCGGATTTCCGGCACGGGGTAAGCTATGTCGAAGGAGAGGCCAATGAACAAGCCGATCATGGCGAAAGCCACTGCAGTCTGGCTGGTGGATAACACCACGCTGAGTTTCAAGCAAATCGCAACCTTCTGCGATCTGCACGAGCTTGAGGTACAGGGTATCGCGGATGGTGATGTGGCCGCCGGTGTCAAAGGGTTCGACCCGCTTGCCAATAACCAACTTGTTCAAGCCGAAATCGACAAAGGCGAAGCCGACGCGCATTACACGCTGAAGCTGAAATACAACGCCGCCGCACAGGGCGAGGAAAAACGGCGTGGGCCGCGCTATACGCCGCTGTCAAAACGTCAGGACCGCCCGGCCTCTATCTTGTGGTTGGTCAAGTTCCATCCCGAATTGTCCGACGGTCAGGTCAGCAAGCTGGTTGGCACAACCAAGCCGACGATTCAGGCGATCCGCGAGCGGACCCATTGGAATATCTCGAACATCCAGCCGATTGATCCTGTGGCTCTGGGCCTTTGCAAGCAGGTCGAGCTTGACGCGGCTGTCCAGAAGGCCAACGCGAAAAAGCTGGCCGAAGGCGGAGCCATGACCGACGACGAGCGTCGCAAGCTTGTGTCGACCGAACAATCCCTTGCGGCCGATCCCGAGCCACAGAAATCTGTGTTGTCGGCTTTGGAGACGTTCTCCCTGTCAGGTGATCCTCGCGGTGATGACGACGAAGATGACCGCCGTCATGAGCCGATCCACGATGCCGAAAGCTTCTTTAACCTGCCCGCAGGTGGCGGAGACGATGATGAAGACGAGGACGACAAGTAGCTGTAACAGGCGTGTCGTGATATTATGAACCTCTGGGGCGGTGTCGCGCCAGAGGCATTCAGAGGGGCTTGCGGGCCTTCAACGCGGCAGAAATCGTGCCATCATCAAGGTAGTCCAGTTCACCACCGATGGGCACACCTTGCGCAAGTGACGTGAGCGTCACACCGCTTCCCTCCAGAATATCGGCGATGTAATGCGCGGTCGTCTGACCGTCGATTGTTGCATTCAGTGCCAGAATGACCTCAGAAATACCCTCGGTTTCGATCCGCTCGGATAAACGCGGCAGGCGCAGTTCCTCGGGCCCCACAGCATCCAGCGCCGAGAGCGTCCCGCCCAAGACATGATAGCGACCGCGAAACCCGCCTGAACGCTCCATCGCCCACAGATCGGCAACATCCTCGACGACGCACAACTCTCCGGTTGCACGTTTTTCGTTCGAGCAGATGTTGCAGACCTCTGACGTGCCGACATTGCCGCAAATCAGACATTCCCGCGCGGAAATAGCCACTTGTTGCATCGCATCCGCCAGCGGGATCAACAGCAGCGAGCGCTTTTTGATCATTTGCAGGACAGCACGACGCGCCGAGCGGGGGCCAAGCCCGGGGAGCTTGGCCATCATCTCGATCAAAGCGTCAATTTCGTTGCTGCCCTGCACCATTGTCGATCAGCCCGGTAATTCCATTCCGGGAGGAAGGCCCATTTCCTGTGCAAGCCGCCCCATCTCTTCTTTGTTGCGGGCTTGCGCCTTTTGCTGGGCGTCCTTGATTGCGGCCATGATCAGGTCCTCGACCACCTCTTTTTCGTCGGGGTTGAAAATCGACGGGTCAATATCGAGACCCTTCAATTCACCTTTGGCGGTACAGGTCGCCTTGACCAGGCCTGCGCCGCTTTCGCCGGTGACAGTGATCGCGTCAAGATCATCCTGAAGCTGCCCCATCTTTTCCTGCATGTCTTTTGCGGCTTTCATCATTTTGGCCATATCGCCAAGACCGCCCAAACCTTTTAGCATTTCTGTGAACCTTTCCGTGGTTTTATCTTAATCATCATCAAACGGGTCCCATTCATCCTCAACCTCGGGCAGGGCCTCGATCGCGGCGGATGAGGCGACTTGGGCCGCAGTCCGGATACCGATGATACGCGCCTTGGGAAAGGCATCAAGCACTGCTTGCACCATCGGGTGTGCCATGGCTTCGGCGTGCAGGGCGACGTCATCGGCATCGCGCGCCTGTGAAATCGTGTCGGCACCGCCTTCGTTTACCACAGTCACGGCCCATCCGGCGCCTGTCCACGTCTGCAAACGGCTTTTAAGCCGCTGTGCAAGGTCGCGCGCTGTATCGGGGGTCGGCTCGAATTCGATCCTCCCGGGGGAGTACTTTGCCAGACGCAGGGTTGTTTCGACCTCTACCAGCAGCTTCACGTCCCTGTTGGCGCGGATCAATGCTACGACCTGATCAAAGCTGGTGTATCGGTCAAGCGCCTCCTCGTGGGCAATCGCAAGCGCTACACTGGTTCCGGAGCGCGGGGGCGTGCCGCGGGGGGCACTGATCGGAGCGGTTGCGCGGGGCGCATTCTCTTGATCTTTGGCGCGGCCGCCCCCTCCTGCAGGTCCTGCAGGCGGCGGTGGTGCCATATCGCGCAGCCGTTTCATAAGGTCCTCGGGCGGGGGCAGATCGGCCACATGCGTCAGCCGGATAATGGCCATTTCCGCCGCCATCATCGCGTTGGGGGCTGCGGCCACTTCTTCGAGAGCCCTCAAAAGCATTTGCCATGTCCGGCTGAGCACACGCATCGACAATGCTTCGGCCATCGCTCTGCCGCGGTCACGCTCATCGGGGGAAACGGCCGGGTCATCCGATGCCTCGGGGGTAATCTTGGCCACGCTGATCCAATGGCAGATTTCGGCGAGATCCCGCAATACAGCCAGCGGATCCGCGCCTTCGGAATATTGCGCGCTCAACTCGTTTAGCGCGCCTGCGGCATCGCCCTTCATGACCAGATCGAACAGGTCCAGAACCCGCCCCCGATCGGCCAGCCCGAGCATGGTGCGCACCGTATCGGCGGTTGTTTCGCCGACCCCCTGACTAAGCGCCTGATCCAGCAGCGATGTGGCATCGCGTGCTGATCCCTCCGAGGCGCGGGTGATCAGGGCCAGCGCCTCGTCGGTGATCTCTCCGGCTTCCGCGGTGGCGATCCGGCGCAGCATCCCGATCATGTCTTCGGCTTCGATCCGGCGCAGGTCAAATCGCTGACAGCGCGACAAAACCGTGATGGGAACCTTGCGGATTTCGGTCGTTGCAAAAATGAATTTCGCATGTGCGGGGGGCTCTTCGAGCGTCTTGAGCAAGGCGTTGAACGCATTCTTCGACAGCATGTGAACTTCGTCGATGATGTAAACTTTGAACCGTGCCGATGCCGGAGCATAGGCAACAGTATCCAGAACTTGCGACCGGATGTCGTCGATGCCTGTGTTCGATGCCGCGTCCATCTCGAGCACATCCACGTGGCGCCCTTCGGCGATTGGCACGCAATGGGCGCACACCCCGCACGGGTCTGTCGTGGGCCCGCCGTTGCCGTCGATGCCGATGCAGTTCATGCCTTTGGCGATAATGCGCGCTGTCGTTGTTTTACCGGTTCCGCGAATGCCGGTCATCATAAAGGCCTGTGCGATCCGGTCCGCCTCGAACGCATTCTTGAGCGTCCTGACCATCGCGTCTTGCCCCACCAGATCGGCAAAGGTCGGGGGGCGGTATTTCCGCGCCATGACCTGATACTGGGGCTTGGGCGTGTCCGTCATTGCGCGGTGCTCCACTGTGACTCGTGCATCTCGTACCGTAAGCGGTGGGCGCGGCTGCGTAAAGCAGGCAGCGTGCGAAAGCTGTGCCAACCGGCGTCACCGGGCAGATGGACTACGACCGGCTTGCACTACACAGGTTTTCCCGCTTAGATCAGGCATGTCCACCGATTTCTTCTTTGGCTACGGCAGCCTTGTTAACCGCGCAACGCACGCGCACGATCCGGCTTTTGCGGCGCAGATATCCGGCTGGGGTCGGGTCTGGCGTCATCTGCCGGGGCGGCGTGTGGCCACGCTAAGCGTCGAACCTGTGGCGGGCGGGGTGATCGACGGGTTGATTGCGGGGGTTGCAGCAGAGCATTGGGCGGCGCTTGATCGCCGCGAGGCCGCTTATGATCGTCATCCTGTCACCAATGCCGTCACCCACACGATCGGGCATCAGGGGCCGTCGGTGGCCGGGATCCAGATGTATGTCGTCCCACCTCCCGATCAGGGGCCCGAGGTGCCGTTGCCGATCTTGCGCAGCTATCTTGACGTTGTTGTGCAGGGCTATTTGCAGGTCTTTGGCGAGCAAGGCGTCGTGGATTTCTTCGCAACGACCCGTGGCTGGCAGGCCCCTGTGCTTGATGACCGCACCGCACCGGTTTATCCGCGCCATCAGCTCCTCAGCAGTTCCGAAACAGCGCTTGTCGATGCGCATCTGGCCGCGTTAGCGGCGCAAGTGGAGCAGGGTCAATAACCGCCCCTCGCGGGCAAACGGGGCAACGGGCGTTGCCGTTGCCTGTTGGTTCACGACCCTGTTGGCCAGCCACATGGCAAGCACACCGAACACCAGGCCGCCGAAGGCTTGCCCGATCAGCACGCCCATGGCACCGAACATCCATCCTCCAAGGATCACAAACGGCACTGTGCCAAGCGTGTGACGCCCCCAGTTGATCCATGTTGAATAATACGGGTGGCCCAGGTTGTTGAAG
>JBLHUT010000081.1:0-12357 GCA_047629975.1 Paracoccaceae bacterium | reverse complement strand
GACTGGGTCGATCATCCGGCAACCTTGGGGTTCGACAAGACTTCTTCGGGGTTGGATCTGTCCTTTGACAGCCGCGACAGTGCGCCGTTCGTGCCCAAGTCAATCGTGTCTGACCCCGAGTTGTTTCGCCCTGTCGCACGGGACCGCGTGATCGAACGTGACGCGTGCCTGATTTACGAGGCCCACGTAAAGGGGCTGACGCAATTGCATCCCGGGGTCGATGACCGGCTGCGCGGCACCTACGAGGGGCTGGCCTCGGACGCGGTGATTGATCACCTGCTAAACATCGGGGTCACCACGATCGAGTTGTTGCCGGTGCATGCGTTCATCGACGACGGTTTTCTGCTGGAGCGCAGCTTGCGGAATTATTGGGGCTACAACACGATCGGCTTTTTTGCGCCCGAACCAAGATACTTTGGCCCGCACGGGATCATCGGCTTCCGGCGCATGGTGCAAAAGTTTCAGGCCGCCGGCATCGAGGTCGTGTTGGATGTTGTGTATAACCACACCGCCGAAGGCGACCACCGCGGCCCGACGTTGTGTTACCGCGGGCTCGACAATGCCTCGTATTACCGGTTGATCGCGGGGCAGCCGCGCTATTATGTCAATGATACCGGCTGTGGCAATACTGTGAATGTGTCAGAGCCGTTTGTGCTTCGGATGGTGCTGGACAGTTTGCGGTTCTGGGTCGAAAGCATGGGGATCGACGGGTTCCGTTTCGATCTTGCGACGACTCTGGCGCGTGAGGATCACGGGTTCGATCCCAAAGGGGGCTTTCTGACGGCGCTGCGGCAGGACCCGGTTTTGTCGACCGTCCGGATGATCGCCGAGCCGTGGGATATCGGGCCGGGGGGGTACCGGCTTGGCGGGTTCACGCCGGAGTTCAGCGAGTGGAACGATGGCTACCGCGACACCGTGCGCCGTTATTGGAGGGGCGATGCGCACAGCGCACCAGAGATGGCCTCGCGGTTGCTGGGCTCGGCTGACAAGTTCGACCGCGCCGGGCGGCGGGCATGGTCATCGGTCAATTTCATCAGCTCGCACGACGGATTTACGCTGGCCGATATCACGCGCTTCAATGATCGCCACAACAAAGCAAACGGCGAGGCCAATCAGGACGGCCACGGCGCGAATTACAGCGATAATTTCGGCATCGAGGGCAAGAGCGACGACGCAAAGATAGTCGCGGCGCGGACCCTGCGGCAGCGCAACATGCTTGCCACGATGTTCTTGTCCCAAGGGACGCCGATGTTGCTGGGAGGGGACGAGATTTCGAACTCTCAGGGCGGGAACAACAATGCCTATTGTCAGGACAACCCGATCGGCTGGATCAATTGGGATGAACGCGATGATGCGATGTGCGCCTTTGTGGCCGAACTTGCGGCGTTCCGAAAAGATCACAAGGCCGTGCGGCAGACGCGTTTCTTGCACGGGGCAAGCCGCCCGTCGGACGGCCACCCCGACATCGAATGGTCCGACTACAACGGCAAGACACTGAAATGGCGTGATCCGGGGTTGTCGAATTTCTGTGTGACCTTGCGTTGTTCCGCCGAGGCACCCGCGTTCGAGGCGGATGGCGATGTCGTTTTTATCGTTTTCAATCGCGCGGTGACGGCGGCAAAAGTCACGATGCCGGCAGGCCGGAGCGGGTTTCATTGGGTGCGCGGGATCGATACCGCCCGCCCGGGCGATCCGGGGCCAGCGGTGCTGCACAATGAACTGGCGCGTGTGACGGGCCAGTCGGTTGTGGCTTTTGTTCTCAAACCGGTCGAGGCGGGGGAATGACCGATCAGGGCGGGTTGGCGCGTCTGGCTGCCCGGTTCGGAATCCTTCCGACCTACCACGATCTTTACAAGGTCGAACGCCCGACGTCTCCCGATACGCAAAAGGCGCTGTTGCGGGCCAACGGCGTGTCGGTTGACAGTCCTGCACTGATACAAGAGGCGCTTGACGCGTTGGAGGCACGTGACGCGGCACGCCGGTTTCCCCTTGAGCTGATCATAGACAGCGGTCGGGCGGTGACACTGGGTATCGGCGAGGGCTGGGCATGGCGGATCATCCGCGAGAATCCGAACGAAGCGGAGGTTGAGGGGCGCGGCATCGTTACCGTGCCTGCCCTGCCGCACGGGGTGCACCGGCTTGAAATGTACCCGCTTGAAAATAGCGGGGATGCTGGACAAGAAACGATCACCCTGATTGCTGCGCCGGCGCAGGTGCCGCTGATTGGCGATGTCGCCGGACAAGAGCGGCTTTGGGGGGTGAACACAGCCCTTTACGGCCTTCATGCGCCCCGCGACAGCGGCATCGGGGATTTCGAGGATCTCGGATGTTTGAGTGCCGGATTGGCCGCGCAAGGGGCCGGTTTTGTGGGCATAAATCCGGTTCACGCGCTTGGGTTTTTCCATGACGGTGGCGGCAGCCCCTATTCGCCAAGCCATCGCGGGTTTCTGAACACGTTTCACATCGCGCTGGACCGGATGCCGGGGTTGGACCATTCTGGTGCCGCCCAGCAGATATTGCACGACGCCCGTGCGGCGGTCGCCGCGTTGCAGGCGTCTGTTACGGTGCCTTACCAGCCCCACCGCGAGGTTCTGCGCTTTAGGCTGGAGGCGCTGTTCAAGGCGTTCCGGGCCGAGGCGACACCCGCCGCCCGAGCCGAGTTTTCAGCGTTTCGGGCAGAGCGGGGCGAGCCGCTTTTGCAGTTTGCGTTGTTCGAGGCGCTGACTGCGGTCCACGGTGATGACTGGCGCAACTGGCCGGCGGAGCTCAAAGACAAACACCCGCGTGCCGTCGCGCATTCGCACCACGCCTTGTCAGAGCAGGTGGCCTTTCACGCGTGGCAGCAATGGGTGGCAGACCGGCAATTGGGGGCGGCGCAGGCGCGTGCAAAATCTGCCGGCATGGCGCTTGGGCTTTATCTTGATCTTGCGGTGGGCGCGCGACGCAGCGGTGCCGAGGGCTGGTGCGAAAGCAACGACATCGCCACGGGCGTTTCTGTCGGCGCGCCGCCCGATCACCTGAGCCCGGGGGGACAGAACTGGGATCTTGCCGCCTTTGCGCCCGGCAAGTTGAAGGCAAGCGGCTACGGGGCGTTGCGCAGGGTTCTGGCTGAGACGGCGCGCCATTGCGGTGTGCTGCGGATTGATCACGTGCTTGGCATGAACCGCAGTTTCTGGGCCCCTGACGATGGCAGCCCGGGGGGGTATATCAAGCAGCCTTTCGATGCGATTCTGGCGGTGATCAAGATCGAGGCCGCCCGCGCGGGCACTGCGATTATCGGCGAGGACCTCGGGCTGGTGCCGTCGGGGTTTCGGGAAACGATGCGCAGCCACGGGTTTTACGGTTATTCCGTTTTGCAGTATGAAAAAGACGACACCGGACAGTTCCGCAACCCGCAAGACACCAGCCCGCAGGTTCTGAGCTGTTTTGGCACCCACGACACGCCGACCCTGAACGGATTTCGCCAGGGTCACGATATCGACTGGTGGGGAAAGCTTGGCTGGGTCACGCCCGAGGCGACCGGGCCACTTCGCACGACCCGCGCGCAGGATGTGAATAGTTTGCTGGCACTGAATGGTGGACCGGGGAATACGGCACAAACCCTGACCCCTGAGTTTTCAGCCCTGTCAACACAAGTGCACCGCGCCTTGGCGGCCTCTCCTGCGGCGATGATTGCGGTGCAACTTGACGACGTGCTGGGCTGTGTCGAGGCTCAAAACCTGCCGGGGACAGTTGACGAGCATCCGAACTGGCAACGCCGTTATGCCCCCGATATCGACGAAATCACCCGCAGCCCGTCTTTGCACCAGATTGCATCGCTGATGAACGCACAAGGCCGCGGCTCTGGATCATTGCATTTCCGAAAGGACGACACGAATGTTTGAAACTGTAAAAACCCGCCCGATCGAGGGGCAAAAGCCCGGCACGTCGGGATTGCGCAAAAAAACGCGGGTGTTCATGCAGCCTGACTATCTTGAGAATTTTGTCCAATCGGTGTTCAACGCTATTGGCGGGGCGCAGGGCAAGCGGTTTGTGGTGGGTGGCGACGGACGATACTTCAACGTTCCGGCCATTCAGACAATCCTTAAAATGGCTGCTGCCAACGGTGCCGCCGAGGTCATCGTCGGTCAGAATGGCATTCTGTCAACGCCCGCGGCCTCGCATCTGATCCGTTTGAATGAAACCGACGGGGGCCTTATCCTGTCGGCCAGCCATAACCCGGGCGGGATCGACGAGGATTTCGGGCTGAAGTTCAACACGCCCAACGGCGGGCCCGCCCCCGAAGGTGTCACGGCGGCAATTTTCGAGCAAACCTGCATTTTGAGCAGCTATTCCGTTGCGAACGTTGACGACATTGCACTGGGCTCACTCGGCGAGGCCGCGATTGGCGAGATGAAGATCACAATCGTGGACCCTGTCACACAGTATCAGGCACTGATGGAGACATTGTTTGATTTCGGGGCGCTTAGGGCGCTGTTTGCCTCGGGGTTCACGATGCGGTTCGATGCGATGCACGCGGTAACCGGCCCTTATGCGACCGCGATCCTTGAGCAAAGCCTTGGCGCGCCGGCGGGCACGGTCATGAACGGGGTCCCGAGCGAGGATTTTGGCGGAGGTCACCCCGACCCCAATCCGGTTTGGGCCAAGGCGTTGATGGACATTATGATGGCCAAGGATGCCCCTGATTTTGGTGCGGCTTCTGATGGTGACGGCGATCGCAACATGATTGTCGGGCGCGGTGTTTATGTGACCCCGTCCGATAGTCTTGCTGTTCTTGCAGCCAACGCGCATCTGGCGCCGGGGTATGCGGCGGGGCTTGCGGGAATTGCACGCTCGATGCCCACAAGTGGCGCAAGTGATCTGGTGGCTGAAAAGCTGGGGATTGCGTCGTTCGAGACGCCGACCGGCTGGAAGTTTTTTGGCAACCTGCTGGATGCGGGCAAGGCCACGATCTGTGGCGAGGAAAGTGCCGGCACAGGCTCGAACCACGTGCGCGAAAAAGACGGGCTGTGGGCTGTTTTGCTCTGGCTCAGCATTCTGGCGGCAAAACGTGCTTCGGTGGCCGAGGTGATGCAGGACCATTGGCGCAGCTTCGGGCGCAATTACTATTCACGTTATGATTACGAGGCCGTCCCGACGCAGGCTGCAAATCAAGTGATGGAAGGCATCGAAAGCAGGCTCGATGCGTTGCCCGGACAAAACTTTGGGGGCTTGACGGTGACACGCGCTGACAACTTTTCCTACCTTGATCCGGTTGATGGCTCTGTGAGTGGTAATCAGGGATTGCGGATCTGGTTTGACGGGGGCGAGCGGGCAGTGCTGCGTTTGTCGGGCACCGGAACAGAAGGTGCCACTATCCGTGTCTATCTGGAGAAATACCTGCCATTCGAGGCCTGTACCGACGACGACACCCAAAGCGTTCTTGGTCCCTTGCGCGACGCGGTGCTGGTGCTGAGCGATATGGCGACACTGACGGGGCGCGATGCGCCGGATGTCTATACCTGAGGGCAGTGCTCTGGCAGGTGCTGCGCAATTTTGCGGCGCAGCACCGCGTCAGGCCCGAAAAACGCTGACGGATTGCTCCAACATATCCATGAAGCCGAAGCTTGTGAGAAACGCCACATCGGCGGCATCAAGTCCCACACCGATGCGGGCCATCGTCTCGGTGCGTGCCATGCCTGTCGGATCCACAAGATGCCAGCCGTCTTCAAGGTAGACCTCGGCCACGGCGTGAAAGTCGGGTGGTGTGATGCCGGGCGCAAACACGCTGACAAAGCGCGCGGGTATGCCTGATGCTCGCGCCAGCGTGATCAGAACATGGGCAAAATCGCGGCAAATGCCTCTGCGCTGCACAAAGGTGTCCAGCGCGGTCGTCTGGCTTGTGCTGGATCCGGGGGCATACTGGAATTTTTTCTCGATCCACGTCCGGAAGGCCGCAATGCGGGCGCCGCCCTGATACTGCGAAAACTCGGCATTCACAAAGGACTGGAATTCGTCGGACGGGCAATAGCGCGAAGGCATCAGATACCGCACCGTGTCGCCGGGAAGGCGATGGGGCGAGACAGACGGCATTTGTGAAATGTCGAGCGGCGGGCGCGTTATCGACATTCTTGCGCGGTAGTTGCAGCGGAATTCACGGTCAACACGCAGCCATATCCGCTCGCCGATGCCGTTTTCGGCGGGGACGCGGGCAAAATGCTCTGTGGGGCTCAACTCGATCGAGGCCTCGACGATTTTTTGATCGGGCAATTCGCTCGCTTCGATTTGCAAAAGCAGATCCGTGGTGTGCTGCACGCTGTAGCGGAGGTGAACATTGATATCGAGCAGCATTGGCAAAGACCTTTGATCAGGATGTCTTTCGAAAAAGGACACACGGCGACGACGCGAAGCAGGATGGCCTTTTGACGTGGGCAGGCAGGGACTTCAATGCGGCTTATGTGGTGAATACTCCTTTTTGTGCCACAGCCGGTATGAAAATGGTCAAAAACCTTTCATTCAAATGTTGACTGATGCACAAAAATTCACGCGCCTCCCCGAAAAGATGGCCAAATATTGGGCTGTTGCCCAAAATAAAGTCAGTCTACGGGCAGTCCGCTGGGCACCTGCGCAGGGCGCCCCAACGGGCGGATGTGCGCAGTGCGGCCGGTCAAACCGTTCAGGAAGGCTACAATTTCTGCCACCTGTATGTCGGCCAGAGGCGTGGGGGTAACATCAATGCGCGCGCTGTGGCGTGCGGCCTCGCGGGCATCATCGCGCACGATAAAATCTGCGGCGGCCAGCCACGGAACATCTGGTAAACGGGCAAGGTCCGGCTGCCAACGGGCAAGGCTGCCAAGGGGCTCAAGGTGGTGGCGCACGATACCGTCCAGCGTCGGATACGCGCCGTTATGCCCGTAAGGTGCCGTGAGCGCCACGTTTCTGAGCGGGGGAGTGCGAAAGCGGTAGGCATCTTCGAGGCTGTCGCTCTCTGCCATGCGCCCGACGTCTCGGGCATAGGGGTCAAAGCGGCGGGTGCGTCCCGGTCCGAATTGCGGCAACGCAAGCGCGTGGAATTTCTGGTCACTCAGCAACGGGCCTGCGTGACAGCCCGAACACCCTGCAGGCCCGTAAAACAGGGTCATGCCGCGGGTTTGTTCTGGGCTCAGGGCGGTTGGGTCCCCTTGGAGATAGGCATCGAACGGGCTGTCGTGATTGCGCCATTCCGTACCGATAAAGGCCGCGATTGCGGTTGCGATTTCCACGATCGTGACCTGTTCGGGGGCGTCGATATGGGCAAAGGCCTCGACAAAAGCGGCGCCATAAGCGGGGATGGTCCGGACACGCTGTGCAAGAATCGGCCAAGCGGCATCTATCCGGTCATGGACCGCGCCGGCGATCTCGTTCTCGCGCGGGTTTCCGGCCATTTCGAATTGGGCCGTCATCGGAAAAAGCGCTTGTGCGGCGAGAATATTGGGCAAGCCTTGTGGCAGCCATTCCTCGGCCGGGGAGTTGAAGCCGTTTCCGTAAAGGTCGCTCGTCTCGAGCCGCCCGTCGTGAAACAGAATGTTGATGTCCTTGTGACCAAGGTTCCAAAGCGCCGAGGCGTTGCGCGGAATGCGCTTTGCAATCCGGTCTTTACCTTGTCCGCCCTTCCGCTTGGGGCCCACGCCGCGCCCGCCTTCGCCGATTCCGAGGCTGAGCCCGTCACCGCTGTTTTGATCGTGATGATGGCAGGTTCCACAACTGATGTTACGGTTTCCCGACAGGATATTGTCATAAAACAAAAGCTGTCCGAGCTTGGCCTGCCCGGTATCCAGCGTTAGAAAGTCGGCATCGGTCAATGGATCGGGAAGGGGGGCAGCCATGGCAGGGACTGCGCCAAACCAAAGGATGCAGAGCAGATGCAAAAATTTACCCTTCGCATGGCGTTCGTGTTGGCGTGTCTGGCGGCCCCGGTGCAGGCCGAGATCGAAGAGGCGCGCGATCTGATGGAGAGCGGCAGATTTGCCGAGGCGCGGGCCGCGCTTTGGCCGGCTGCGCGGTCTGGCAATGCGGATGCCGAGGAACTGATCGGGGTGATGTATGCTCTTGGCCTTGGGGTGGAGCGGGATGTGAGCCGGGCGTTCGAATGGTATTTGCGTGCCTCGCTCAAGGGGCATCCGGGGGCGCAATCCGGGATCGGTTGGTACTACGAAACCGGTCTTGGTCTGACAGCACCCGATCTGACACGCGCCTACATGTGGTATGCTCTCAGCACGATAGGGGGTGACCCCGACGCCGCGATCAGTGTCGATGAAGTGCGCAAGAAGATGTCGGCGGAGCAGATTGAAAAGGCGCATGTTTTGATCGATGATTATAGGGTCTGGATGTACCCGTTCCGGTAAATCTGAAGTGGAAAAGGCGCGATATCCGAACCGCGCCTTTCCGGTTTTCAAGTTGGAATGTCTATTTCATGTCCATCATGCGGCCGGCGTCGATATCGGCTTCTGCGGCAGCAACGGCGGTTGTCAGCGCGTCAAAAATAACCTCGCCACCATCGACGTTCGATTTGAACCAGTCATAAACGGGCGAAGCTGCGGTTTTGAATGCAGCCTTTTCCTCGGGGCTGGGTACATACAGATCCCCGCCACCGGCGACAAAATCGGCATACGCCTGAATGGACTTACGCTTGGGCGAGGCAAATGTGGCCTGCTGGAGTGCATAAAAACCATCAACGATCACGCGCTTCATGGCATCATCCATGCCGGTAAAACGTGCGTTGTTCATCCACCACAGCGCGCCCATGTAGGCGTGACCGTCCAGCGTTACGTATTGCAGGCCGGCATCGGGAAACTTCATGCCCATGATGTCGGTGATGCCGTTCTTGGATCCTTCGACAACACCGGTCTGGAACGAGGTGAAAAGCTCGGGCCACGGGATCGGTGTCGGGGAGGCTCCAAGCGCCTTCACCAGCTCCTGTGGCAGGTCGGCAACCACGGTCCGGATTTTAAGGCCGTCCATGTCGGACGGGCTTTGGACGCGGCGCTTGGTGTTGGCAAAGTTGCGCCAGCCGCCGGTGTTGCCGATGGTCATCAGCCGGATCGAATCGCCACTGTCAGCCAGCGCCATCTCGCGCATTTTGCGCGTGAAATCGCCCTGAAGCACAGTTTCCGCGATGCGGTCGTCAGCCATCAGATACGGCAGGTCAAGCACCTGAACATACGGAAAAATGCCCGAGGCACCGCCCGAGGTCGAGATATAGATGTCGATTGATCCGTCGGCCACACCGGCCAGACATTCCGCCCCGTTCGAGCAGAGCTGGGTGCCGATAAACAGCTCCACTTCGATCGCTCCGTTCGAGGCTGCCTCGACGAAGTTCTTAAAGACGATCAGCCCGTCATAATCCTCGTCATTCTCGTTCGAGTTGGCAGTGGCGCGCAACGTCATCTTTTCGCCGTGGCCCGCAGCCCATGTCGTGGCCGTGCCGCCAAAAATCATCGCGGCTGTAAGCGCCGCTGTCGTCATCGTCTTAAGCATGTTAGCTCCTCCCTTTATATTTATTGTCTTTATGGTGTCACAAAACCCGCAAGACGCGGGATCGTCATGGAAATGGCTGGAATGTAGGTGATCATAAATATCACGACAACTTCGACAGCCAAGAATGGCAAGATGGCCTTTGCGATGGTTTCAACCCGTTCTCCCGACACACTTGATGCCACAAACAGCACAAGTCCCATGGGCGGCGTTGCCAACCCAACCGTCAGGTTTACGGACATGATGATCGCGAAGTGGACAGGATGCACGCCCATATCCACAAAAATCGGCCCGAGGATCGGCCCCAGAATGATAATTGCCGGCCCCGCATCAAGAAACATTCCCACAATGAAAAGCAGGATGTTGATCAAAAAGAGCAAGATCAGCGGATTGTCTGACAACCCGAGGATTGCATCAGCCAGAATTTGCGGCGCCTGCGACAGCGCGACCACTGTCTTGAAGCTGACAGCGGCCCCCACCAGCAACAAGACCGTGGCGGATGCCATGGCAGAGCGCGTCAAAACCGGTACCAGATCGCGCAACGTCATCGAGCGCAGCACAAAGAAGCTGACGAGCAAGGCATAGGCGACGGCGATTGCACTGGCTTCTGTTGGCGTGAAGACCCCGATCAGGATACCGCCGAGGATAATGATCGGCGTCTGCAACGGTGCCACTGCCTTTTTGCAGACCATGCGGAAATCCGAGCTGACGACGCGGCGATAGCGCATCAACAGGCTATGGGCCACGCCGCAGAAAATCAGGAACAATCCAAAGGCCGTCCAGCCACTGACCGATACCCCTGCCAAATCCCGCAAGGGTGCCGACAGCGCATAAAGCAGCCCGCCGATGTTGATGCGCAGCAACGCAAAGCTCACCCAGTATTCAACAGGGCTGACGGTCTGGTTGCGCTGCACGATCCGCTCTGCCTTTGGCAGGTCGTATTTGTCGGCCAGCAGCCGCACCATGACCATCAGGCCCACACCGACCAGAATGCCCGGTACAATCCCCGCGAGAAAAAGCGCCGCAACGCTCTCGCCCATCACATACGCATAAATGATCATGATGCCGGAGGGCGGAATAATCGGCCCGATAACAGAGCTGGCCGCCGTGATCGCCGCCGCAAAACGCCGAGTGTAGCCGTTTTTTTCCATCGCCGGAATGAGCGTCGAGCCAAGCGCCGAGGTATCTGCCACAGCCGACCCCGAAAGCCCTGCAAACAGCATTGACGACAGGATGTTCACATGCGCCAACCCGCCACGCAAATGCCCCATAAACGCTTGTGAGAACTCGACAAGCCGCATTGTGATGCCACCGCGGTTCATGACCTCTCCGGCGAGCATAAAGAACGGCAACGCCATGAGCGGAAAGCTGTCCATCCCGTTGTACAGCGCCCGGTACAGCAGCTTGAGGTCATTCTCCTGACCGGCGAACAGCAAAATTCCTCCCGGTGCTGCCATAAGGGCAAAAAACACCGGCAGGCCCATCATCAGGATCACAAGGAAAATCGGAAGAAACCAGATAAGAACACTCATTCTGCACCTGCCATATCTGTCTCGTTCAGCGGTTGAAGCCGGTCGCCACCCCCCAGAAGATGCACAAACGTACGCAGCACAAGTTCGATATTCACAACGATCATCAAGCTCAGGCCAAAAACAAGAGATGCCATCATGTGTGAACGTGGCATCTTGGCCAGACCGAACTCGATGTTCATATTGCTCCAGCTTGGCTGGATGAATGTATAGAGCGACGCGGTTTTGAAAGAGCCGGCAAAGCCCGTGACCTCGGACCAGCCGATGCGCAACAGATAGACCAGAACCACCAGCGACACGCCCATCAATGCCAGCGAGACACCAAGTGCGATACGCGAGGGCAGGGCGCGTTCGAACATGTCGATGGCTACGAACCCGCCCTGACGATAGGCCGCCGGCGCGATCAGTCCGGTCATCCACAGCATCATGAACCGTGCGGCCTCGTCGGGCCACGGAAGGGCATCATTCATAACATAGCGAAAGAAAACCTGCGCCAGAATGAAGCAGACCATTATCGCCAAGGCCAGCATTGCCAGAAAACGACCCACAGCAAGTGCGGCATCATTGAATACCTTCAGCGGCGCGAGCACGCCCAGCAAAATGCCCATTGCGGGCTCTCCTCCCTGATCGGTCACAAGATGTGCACCGCTATTCGTCCCTTTTAGGTGTCACGACCCATAGGTGAACTGGCCGTATTTCCCTTGCGCAAAAACCAACGGAGAACCGGTGCCTTTTGCGGCTTGTGTGACTTGTCCCAAAATCAAAGTGTGGTCGCCGGCTGGATGGAGCGCAAAGCGCTTGCAGACAAACCGCGCGAGGCAGTTGGACAGCAAGGGCGTCCCGTGGGCATCCGCCGCCCATTCATCCGCCAGAAACGCGCGGCCATCGGTGGCAAAGCGTGCCGCAAGCGCGCCCTGATCCCCGGTGAGCACGTGGATTGCAAAATGGTCTGCCTCCACAAAACTGTTGTGGCGCGCCGAAGATATTGCCGGGGACCAAAGCACAAGCGCCGGGTCAAGCGATACCGACGCGAATGAGTTGGCCGTCATGGCCAGCGGGCCGGTCACGTCAACGCATGTGATTACCGTTATGCCGGTTGCAAAACATCCAAGTGTGTCGCGAAACGCACGCGACGTTTCCGGGCCCGGGGTAAATGAATCCATCTGGTCGAGTTCCTGTTATATTGTGCTGCACGAGCCATCAGCCATTAAGCCACCTCGTGCCCCAGTACTTGGGTATAGAGCGCAAACCACATTTGGCGATCCATTTCGACCTTGAAAGCATCCGAAAAGCGCGCGATGCGATCAAGCGTGTTGGTTCCCATAACGGGCAGGAT
>JBLHUT010000080.1:0-12359 GCA_047629975.1 Paracoccaceae bacterium | reverse complement strand
TCCGGTGATAACCTCGAACCGGATCAACACCCCCGAGGTCGCTGAAGGGATTCTGGCCGAAGGCTGTGCCGATATGGTGTCGATGGCGCGCCCGTTTCTGGCCGATGCGGATTTTGTTAACAAGGCCGCCGAGGGACGCAGCGCACAAATCGCGCCGTGCATCGCCTGCAATCAGGCTTGTCTTGATCACACCTTCAGCGGTCGCTTGACCTCTTGTCTTGTGAATCCGCGCGCGTGTCACGAGACCGAGTTGCGTTTTGATCCGGCTGCTGATCGCAAATCTGTGGTCGTGGTCGGCGCAGGGCCTGCGGGTCTGTCGGCGGCGATGGTGGCGGCACAACGCGGGCACCGTGTGACCCTCTTTGAGCAGGCAGACCGGATCGGTGGGCAACTGAACATGGCGCGCGTCGTGCCGGGAAAAGAAGAGTTCCACGGTCTGGTGGATTGGTTTGCCACGATGATGGAGCTTTATGACGTTGATCTGCGGCTGGGGACTGTTGCGGCGCCAGAGCTGTTGGCCGGATTTGACGAAATCATTATCGCCACGGGTGTGCATCCACGTGATCCCGCGATTGCCGGACAGGATGGCCCGAATGTGCTGAGCTATATCGACGTGCTGCGTGGCAATGCGCCGGTTGGTGCGCGGGTTGTGATTGTGGGGGCCGGCGGCATCGGTTTTGATGTGGCCCAGTTTCTGGCCCATGCACCGCAAGAGGGTGCGCCCGACATCGCCCATTGGAAAGAGACCTGGGGCGTGGGCGATCCGTCGGCGACGCGGGGCGGCTTGGCTCCCGAAGGGCCACAGCCAGAGGCATCGGTTCGCCAGATCACGATGCTGCAACGCAAAGCCGAGAAAGTAGGCAAGCGACTTGGCAAAACAACCGGATGGATTCATCGGGCAGAATTGAAAATGCTGGGCGTGAAGATGAAAAGCGGTGTCAGTTATGAACGGATCGACGAAAGGGGACTTTGGGTCGGTCAGGCTGGGGCGAGCGAACCGGAGTGCATCGAGGCCGATACAATTGTTCTGTGCTCGGGCCAAGAACCCGAGCGGACGCTGGCCGATACGCTTTTGGCGCTTGGTCGTGCGGTGCATGTGATCGGCGGGGCGGATGTTGCCAGTGAACTGGATGCAAAGCGCGCAATTGATCAAGGGGTGCGGCTGGCGGCGTCGTTGTAAACACGGCTACTTTGGCGCGCTTAGCACGGTTAATTTGGCGCGCTTAGCACGACTTCGACACGGCGGTTTTCGGTGCGCCCTTGCGCGGTAGTGTTGCTCGTCAGGGGGGCCAGAAACCCGACGCCTTCGGCACGGACCTGTGATTTTGGCACGCCAAGATCGCCGGTCAGGCGCGCCTTGACAGCGGCGGCACGTTTCTTGGAGAGGGCGATATTCCCGCTCAAAGAGCCTTCGGCATCGGTATGCCCCACCAGAACCACCGCAAGATCGGGGTTGCTGGCTAGATATTGCGCCAGTTGCGACAGCGACTCAAACTCCGCAGGCCCAAGTTTCGAGGACCCGGTTTCAAAGGTAAGATCCTCCAGAACGGCGTGCCCCTCTGCCCTGAGCCGGGCAAGAAGGGGGGCCTTGGAAGGCGCATCATTTGCCCTTTCCTCAGGCCGGTTCCCAGACAGCACAGGGCTCTTGCTCGAGGTGACGATGACGGGTTCGGCGGCCGGGCGGGGGCCGACGCGGATCGCCTGAACAAAGCCACGGGTCGAGGACCGGCTCACAAGAAGGCTGATGTGTTCGGTCTGGTCCGCTGCCTGTCGCTGTGCGGTCAGATATCTGAAATCGCCAAAATCCACATGCATGTCAGGCTCTGGCAAGATTGCTATCGCGTTGATGAAATCAAAGCCGCCACAGCTGCGTGTGTCGCACTCGAAACCGATCTCGAACCGTGCTGCCAAAAGCTGTTCGCGCAAAGGGACCAGAAGTTGCAGCGTGGTCAGGCTGGCTGCCGGAATATGCCATGCCTGATGACGGATCATGCCCTCGGTTATCTGTGTCGGGATGGACCCGTTGGTGAACCCGGCCAAAGGCAGCGGAAAACTGCCGAAATCTTCGATGATCTCGACCACCATGGCGCTGCTTGACGGAAATTCGAGAGGCATGGCATGGGCCTCGCCCGAAATGAGCGTTGCGGCAAAACAGATGGCAAAGGGCAATTTCATCGGTTTAGGCTGTGATACTCCGCATTTGGCTGCATATTCGTGGCTGATGCGACGCGATTGGTCATATTGTAAAGTCCAGCCACCCCGATGATATCCCAGATATCGTGCTCCGTGAAGCCGGCATCGCGAAGCGCCTGACGGTCTGCCTCTTTGATCGTGGCGCTTGATACGGTCATCGCAACGGCAAAATCCAGCATCGCGCGTTCTTTGTCGGTGATCGGGGCGACGCGGTAATTCATCGCCAGCATCTCTCCCAACTCGGGCTTGCCCGACAGGGCGCGCACAGCCTGACCATGAGCCACAAGACAGTAGAAGCATTTGTTTACCGATGAGACGACCACGGCGATCATTTCGCGGTCAAGTTTGCTCAGCCCGCTCGGAGCAAGCATCAGATCGTTATAAAGGCCGGTAAAGGCGTTGAGTTTTTTGATGTCGAACGCGTACGCGCGCAGGACATTTGGCACAAACCCAAGCTTTTCGACGCAGATATCAAAATATTTCTGCGTCTCGGGCGGAAGCGGGTCCACCTGTGGCAAATCAAGAGCGGTGGGAGAGGTGGTGTGATGGGTCATGCCGCGTTGGCCTTTTTTAGGGTCGTCAGGGAAGAAATCTGTAATGATACTGTCCCACAACAGTCATTCCGAGGGAAGCATAGAGCGCATTTGCACCGGTATTGGCTTGGGTCACTGCAACGGAAAGGACATCGGCGCCTTGATCTTGCGCCCAAAGCGCGGCAGCCTGCATCACATAAACCGCCATGTTCTTGCGGCGCTTGTCGGTCAGCACCTCAAGCGCATGCAGCATCGCGACGTCTTCGTCGACGGCCAGAAACGCGGCGGCGGCGGGTTGATCCGCGATGCGGCCCAAAATTGCGCATTTGGGGGATGTGACGCGGTCCATCACGGCAATTCGCTCGGGTCCTATGCCACCGGCCCGCCAGATTTCTTGCAGGATCCCAAGCGCGGGCCACTCGGTGATGAAGCTCGACACTGCTGGTGGCTGGATCGCAAGTTTGCCAACGGGGGCTGCGTATAAAAGCGTCTTGTCAGCGATCCGGTACCCTGCGCCCTCCAGAGTACGGTCCAGTGCGTCGTCACCCACGCGGACCATAACGCGGGCTTGCTGGCCCATTCCAGCTTGTGCGGCAGCCATTTTTTGTACACCTGCAAGCGTTCCTGCGTCTGGGTTCAAAAGGGTGGCAGAAGACACGCGACTGCCGCCGCCTTGCCCGTCGCGCAGAACCCAGCCGTCACTTTCAAAACGCCGCGCGGCGGGCCATGTGGCCTCTATCGCTTTATACAGACGTGGCGCGTCGGGTAACGTCATACAACACCTTCGGGAAAGGCATCCAGCAACGCCGCGACGGCAAGGTCAAGCCGCGCCACTTGCGTGCCACGAATAACAATATTCGCACCGTAAAGGCCCTCGCGCTGAAACGGGTAGGAGCCGAAGGACAGGTCATTGAACTCAAGCGCCAGTGCGCCCAGCGGGCCGGCTATATCCCCTTCGCCGCGGTCGATGCGCACACTGCGCGACAGCAGTGGTGCCCCGCCGGTAATTGTCGCCAGCACGGTTTCGACCATTGACTGGAACACCTTTGGCACACCTGCCATGACATGCACGTTTCCGATCGTAAATCCGGGTGCCGTTGATACCGGATTGTCGATCAACGTTGCGCCGTCGGGGATACGCGCCATGCGCAGGCGGGCGTCGTTCAATTCGGTTCCCGCACGGGCGTAATGCGCTGCAAGCAAGGCGCGTGCATCGTCGCGCACGCCGATCGGCACCTCAAAGGCTGCGGCGATACAATCGGCGGTAATATCGTCATGCGTCGGCCCGATGCCGCCCGAGGTAAAGACGTGATCCCAAAGTCCGCGCAGCGCATTTACCGCGGCAACAATCGCCTCTGCGTCATCGGCCACAACGCGGACTTCACGCAGGTCGACCCCCTTTTCTGTCAAGGCATTGGCAAGGTGATACATGTTGGCATCACGGGTGCGCCCCGACAGGATTTCGTCGCCGATTACCAGCATTGCGGCAGTTGGGTTGCTCATATCGTCATCCTTGGTTGATCCGGCCTTGTTCAGCCGTGCCTTGTGAGGCTTTGCCCAACGGTATAGGCGTCTGGAATGCGCTTTCAAACCCCTCTCGTGCCGGGGCGTCTTATCCGGCGGTACAAACGTTTTCTTGCCGATGTCATGCTTGATACCGGTGAGCAGGTCACGGCGCATTGCCCCAATCCGGGAGCGATGCTCGGGTTGGCCGATCCCGGAATGCGTGTCTGGCTGGAGCCGAATGACGACCCCAAACGCAAGCTGAAACATGGCTGGCGGTTGAGCCATCTGCCCGGGGATGTCTGGGTCGGGATTGATACAGGCGTGCCGAACAAGGTGATCAAGGAGGCGCTTTTGGCGCGGACGGTTCCCGAGCTTGCGGCTTATGGGTCTGTACGTCCCGAGGTGAACTACGCCGAAAGAAGCCGCATCGATTTTCTGCTCGTCGAACCGGGGCTGCCGGATGCCTATGTCGAGGTCAAGAACGTGCATCTGTGCCGCACCGCAGGACTTGCCGAGTTTCCCGACAGCGTGACGCAGCGCGGCGCGCGGCATCTGGAGGATCTGGCAGGGGTCAAGGCAGCAGGGCACCGCGCCGTCATGCTGTATCTGGTGCAACGCACCGATTGCACCCGCTTCAGCGTAGCAGGCGATCTTGACCCGGCTTACGGGCGAGGCTTTGGAACGGCGCAGGCGGCAGGCGTCGAAATGCTGTGTTATGACACAAGCATCGACGTGCATGGCGTCACAATTGGTCAAGCTGTAGGCATTGAACCGGTCCCGAAAATTTGACACATGGACTGGTCATTTGGTCGCTTCAGGCCTATAAATTGCGCGGAAACTTCAAAAAGCGGTAGGTTATACTTGGACAACGCACGTGAAACCCTGACCAAAGACGGCATTCGAATCTATCAGGATGTCGATTTCGCCGGAATGCACAAAGCGGGCGCACTGGCCGCAAAGATCCTTGATGATATCGTGCCGCTCGTTTTTCCGGGGCAGACCACGGAAATCATCGACAAGGCTATCGAGGATCAGGTCAACGCCGCCGGTGCAGTATCGGCGACCATCGGTTACAAAGGCTACAAACACGCCAGTTGTATCAGCGTCAATCACGTTGTCTGTCATGGGATTCCGGGGACAAAAACGCTTAATGATGGCGATATCCTGAACATTGATGTGACTGTGATCGTCGATGGATGGTTCGGTGATACCAGCCGGATGTATGTCGCGGGCAAACTGGCGCGCAAGGCAGAGCGGTTGATCGAAGTGACCCATGATGCGTTGATGTACGGCATCGAGGCGGCAAAGCCCGGCAATACTTTTGGCGACATTGGCCATGCCATCCAGACGTATGTCGAATCCAGTCGCATGTCGGTTGTGCGGGATTTTTGCGGGCACGGCTTGGGGCGGGTATTTCACGCGCCGCCGAATGTGCTGCATTACGGGCGTGCAGGCTCGGGGCCGGTGCTTGAAGAAGGAATGTTCTTTACGATTGAACCGATGGTCAATCTGGGACGGCCTGAAACCAAAGTCCTTGCCGCCGATGACTGGACAGCCGTAACGCGCGACAAATCACTGTCTGCGCAGTTCGAGCATTCGGTCGGTATCCGGGCTGACGGGGCCGAGATTTTTACAAACTCCCCCGCCAGCTTGTTCCATCCGACCTATAAACAGGGCTGATCGGTCCTGAAAGACGGCCCCGTGGGGCCGTCTGTTGGGATCAGACGGTGCCGGTGTATTCGCCGCGTGCCGGATAGTTTTTCGCAATCGCAAAATCGAGGGCTGCGACAAGCTCTGAAAAATGGGGCCGCACGAAGGGCATCGTTTGAACCGATCCGTAATACAGCGTCTGTTCCGGTGTGACCATAAACAGGCCCGGCTCTGAAAAGAGATCCGGTTCTTCAATCCCGATCGAGGTCTTTCCCCGACCTGCCGACAGATAAAGCCCCCAGTCACGCGCGGCAGACAGCGGCAGATCATAGGCAAACCGAAGCGCCTTTGCATTGATCTTTTCGGCCATGTCGCGGGTCCGCTCCACCCCGTCCGAACTGATGGCGATCGTGTTGACGCCGCGTTCGGCAAACGCGGCGGTCTGCTTTTCCAACTCGGTCAGATAGGTGGCACAAATCGGACAATGCAAACCGCGATAAAAACAGATCACGGTGCCTTTTGCTCCGGTTTCCGTTGCAAGCGAGAATTGGGACCCGTCCAAAAGCGGCAGGGACAGATCAGGCGTTTTTTGACGTGGAAGTAACATATTTTCAATATTCCTTTGTTTCTGGGCAATCCCTGTCACAGGACGGCGCCTGCCGAAAACGTATTTCGTTTTGCGCACAAAGGCGTGATCGTGGGGCCTTTGATCAACGGACCATCGTTCCGGTTTTCGGGCGCAGAGCAGGGGATTGTTCCTGCGGTGTGCTTTGTTGGTCGGTTGGCTGTCAAAACCTGCCGTAAAACCCATAAAAAACGGGCCTGCCGGTTTCGGCATGTTTGCATCTGTGCCGCGACAGACATAGGTATCTGTTATTCGGGCTGCTGGGTGGCCCCTCGTAACACAGAAGGACCGTGTCATGATCCGGGTCAAAACACTTTTTGCCACAGCTGTTGTGGCGCTTTCGGCATCTGGAGTCTTTGCGCAGGAGGTGACGCTCCGCTTTCAGCATTTCGTTTCGCCGAAATCGGCGAATCCGACGTATTTCATGGAGCCGTGGGCCAGAAAGATCGAGGCGGACAGCAATGGCCGGATCAAGATCGAGATTTATCCGTTCATGCAATTGGGTGGCAAGGCGCCCAGCCAGTATGACCTGATCCGCGACGGTGTGGTTGATGGTGGCTGGGTGATCCCGAGCTATCAACCGGGGCGTTTTCCCGAAGTCGAGGCGCTTGAGTTGCCTTTCATGACCACCAAGATCGCAGAAGACAGCGGGCGCGCGGCATGGATTTTTACACAACAGCACCTGTTGGATGACTTTGCCGATGTGCATCTGATTGCTGCGCATTTGCACGGGCGGGGTGTTTTGCACACAAAGGGTGCTCCGGTTGAAACGCTGGAGGATTTTGCCGGTCTGAAACTGCGCGGTCCGTCGCGCCCGGCAACCGATTTGTTGAAAAAGCTGGGTGCCACCCCGATTGGCATGCCGGTTCCGGCGTTTCCCGAGGCGCTGTCCAAGGGCGTCGTTGATGGTGGCATCGTCCCGTGGGAGATAGCGCCCTCGCTCAAGCTGGATGAATTGACCGATAGCCACACCGAGTTTGCCGGTGATAAATCGCTTTATAACCTCTATTTTATCTGGGCGATGAACAAGGCAAAGTATGACAGCCTGCCCGATGATCTAAAGGCGGTCATCGACGCGAATTCGGGGCTTGAAACAAGTGCGTTTGCGGGCAAAGGGCATGATCTGGGCGATGCTGACGGCCGCGAGATCATTGCCGCGAGTGGCAATCCGATCGTCGAGATGTCTGTCGCCGAGACTGCGCGCCTTGAGGCGATCGGGGTCGAGGTCACCCAAGACTGGATCGCACAGGCCATTGAAAAGGGTCTCGATGGGGCGCAACTTGTCGAAGATGCGCAAATGGCCGTGGCGCGCACGATCAACGGTGGAAGCTGACGCGGACGCGTCAGGCGCTACACCGGGTTCCTCTGCGGGACCCGGTGTGTGTTTTTAAGGAATATTCTTGCTAAAGCCGCTGCTACTCAAGCGTGGCCATCGCATCAATCAGAGCCTGCGCACCGGTTCGGTCGACATCCATATGCGTCACGATCCGAAGGCGACGTTGACCGGTCACCGTGACGGTGATCTGCTTTTGACGCAGTTGGCGTGCTGTTTCGCGCGCATCAGGTGCCGAGGCCGCCAAGGTCAACATGACAATATTTGTGTCGATGGGCAGGATGCTTTCGACCGCTGGCAATCCGGTCAGACCGGCGCCGATAAACTGTGCCAGCGCATGATCTTCGGCAAGCCGTTCGACGTTGTGATCCAGTGCGTAAAGGCACATGGCGGTCAACACGCCCGTTTGGCGCATTGCGCCGCCCCACCTGCGTTTTATCAACCACGCGTCATTGATAAAGTCCTTTGATCCGGCAAGCACGGCGCCCACTGGACACCCGAGCCCCTTGGTAAAGGCAATCCACGCAGAGTCAAAATCACGGGCATAGTCGGCCGCCGGAATTCCGGTTGCAACTTGCGCGTTCAAAATGCGCGCCCCGTCAAGATGTGTCGCAAGCCCTGCGGCCTTGGCGTCACGCGCAACCGTTTTCAATTGTTCGACCGGCCAAACCGCACCACCAGCAAGATTTGCGGTCTGTTCGGCCAAAAGCAGGCGGCTGCGCGGCGCGTGGGCCGAGGCGGGGCGAATGTGGGCAGCCAGTTCGGCGGGCGTCAGCATGCCGTTTTTACCGTCGATCGGGCACATCATCACCCCCGAAAGGGCCGCAGGCCCGCCGCTTTCGGCAAAGATGATGTGGCTTTCGCGGGTACAGATCACCTCGTCTCCGGGGCGGGTGTGAACGGCAATTGCAATCTCGTTGCACATGGTTCCCGATGGCAGAAACACCGCCGCTTCCATGCCCAGCATATCAGCGACGCGGGCGCAAAGTTCGGTCGTGGGGGGATCTGCATTGTGGCGCTCGTCGCCCAAGGGCGCGGTCAGGGCTGCCTCGCGCATCGCGCGGGAGGGGCGCGTCTGCGTGTCGGAGTAAAATTCATGCATAAGAGGTACAGGCCCTTGTTTGTGCTGTGGAAAATTTGAACGATTTTCCAATTTTGCGTCGTCACCGTTCAATTGTCAACGAACCGGGCTGATGCCGACGCCTGAGGGTGGTGCAAATCTTGGTGCTCTTGGAAGGTGCGTTTGGTGCTTGTGACCTCATCCAGCGTTGCGGGCTGATCAAGGGCTGGACAGGGGGCGTGATTTCACGCGCCGGAAGATCAGTGCAAAAGGAACAACAAAGGCAAAGAGGATCATCCCGAAGACAAGTGGATCATGCGGATTGGAGGTCCGGTCGAAGATCGCGCCCGAGATCGGCGGAATGATCGCATTGAATGCATGATAGATGGTAAAAAACACTCCCATCCCGAGGGCGCGACGCTCCGGGGGGACGGCCTGTCCTGCCAATGCGATGATAACTCCGGCGGGAGCCATTCCCAAAATCCCGAAGAGCAGGCTTGCCATCTCCCCGGTGTCGGGCACGCGCAGCAGCATGAGCGAAACGATGGCCGCACTCATGCAGACCACCAAAATGGTGTCGCGCCGTCCGAAACGATCGGCGATCTGCCCGCATAAAGCACCGGACACGATCATCAGCCAGCTTCCGATGCTAATGATCGTCGCGGCACGAAGGGCCGGTTGCCCCAGTTGCTCAAGCGTCTCAGGTGCAAACGTAAGGTAAATGACGTAGGCCGCATTAAAGGCCCCCCAAGCCATTCCGGCGCATGAAATCAATATCCATTCGCGACCCGACAGGTTTGCAGCAATCCCCGGCACGGCAACAGGAAGGTCACGCGCAGGGCGATAGAAAACACCAACGCACAGCGCAGCAACAGCACAATAGGCCGCAGCCACAAGGAACGGCGCGCGCCAGCTATATTCATGGGCAAGCCAGACATGCCCGATCTGGCCCATGGCAATACCGAACGGCCAACTCATCACCAGAATGCTCATGGCTGTGGCAATCTCGCGACCCTCGAACCAATCGGCGACCATCTTGGTAAAGTATAGTGACGAGACAAGAAAACCGGCACCCGACAAGACGCGTCCGAGCCCGATCATCCAGCCCTCGGGCGCAAGGCCGGACAGCACCCCGCCGATCGCAAGTGCCCCGAGACCAACAACGGACAGGAACCGATCCGACAGATACCGCCCCGCAAATCCGACAGGGAGTGCCAGAACAAGCCCCGGGAACATGAAAAGACCGATAAGAAGCCCGATTTCGGTATAGCTGAAGCCGAATGTCGCAACCAGATCGCCGTCAACGGAGGCCACGGTTTGAAACTGGAAACCAAGCCCGATGCGCGCGCAACAAAGCAAAACGAGTATGCGCCAGCGCATCAGACCCACCCAAGCCCGCGCAAGGCGTGCGCATCATTCCAGATTTTTGTAATGTGACAGATCTTCTCGTCCTCGAACTCGATGATATAGGCAAAGTCGGACACAACGGTCTTTCCGGTAGGCCAGACCGGGCCGCCAATTCCGGTCTGGGTTCCGTGAAAGGCGGCCGCCGCAAGAACTGTTCCACGTGCTTCGTCCATTGCGAAACCTTTGAGAACATAGTGGCCGTCAGGAACCAGCGCCAAAAGCCCCTTTAGCCATTCTGCATATGCGGCAAGGGTCACGGCGTTCGCCAAGACGCCAGCCTGACAGCTAAAGGTTGCCGCCGTGTGGCAATAGAGCTCACAGCCTTTCCAGCCCTGGCCCGTGTTGCAAGCCTTGAAAAATGCTTCTGCAATCTGTTGGCGTGACATCTGCGCCTTTCGTTCGGCTACTGTTCAAACACCAGTCTAGGTTGGATGCTCCTGCTTCGGGTATCGTACAGATGAAAAATGCGTGCAGTATTTTCCTACTGCAATTGCAGGATTGCGTGCGCACCCGCAACAGGCCACTATTGCAACATCCGGGTTTCAACACGAAGGGGCAGGGGTGTCTTACCAACATACGCTCAGCCAGCGTGAAGTTGAAATTGCCGGGTTATATGCAGGTGGTGCGACGTATCACAGCATAGCCGATACACTTTGCATTGCGCCGTCCACAGTGCGCACCCATCTTTCGGCGATCTACCGCAAGCTGGAGGTCTCCTCCAAGCTGCAATTGCGCGCCCGGTTGGACGGGCAGAGTGGCGGAGCCAACGGGCAGGCGGATCAAGCCGCCGTGATCTCCGAGCTTGCCTTGAACCTCGAAGAAGCCATCAGCCGTGAAAAAGCCCTGAGTGCGGTGCTAAAGATTATCAGCCGGTCTGACGGAGATATCGATGCAGTCATGCCCTTGATCCTGGGCTATGCACTTGAGCTATGTGACGCCGAGTTCGGGGTATTGTTCGAATATCGCAAGAGCAAAGGCTTTCGCGCCAGCTTTGCAAGGGGTATTCCCGCCAGCTTCCAGACCTGGCTCGATGCGCAGGGGGCATTTCCGGTAAGCCCGAAAACCGGTCTTGGCCGGATGGAGGCGGAGCGGGAAGCGATCAACATTCTTGATGTCCGTGCCGAGGATATCTATCGCATGGGTGATCCGCTGCGGCATGCAACAACTGTTCTGGGGGGGGCGCGGTCCTTTGTGGCGATCCCGATGGTGGCAAACGACACCCTGATGGGGGCCTTTACAATCTATCGGCAACGGGTGCGTCCCTTTAGTGTCGATACGTTGACGCTGGCCCAGATGTTCGCCGATCAAAGCGTCATCGCCATCAAGAATGCACGGATGATCGGAGCCTTGCGCGCGGCGGCAAAAGTGCTTGACGCTGATTGAACCGCACAACACCGTGTGACGGTCGTGCCAGTATCGCAGAACTCCGAGCCACTCCCCATGAATTGGGCACTATCTGGCGCAAATTACGCTACTTTTTGCGCCCGCTGATCGGGGTTGGATGTTTCAATTCTTTGCCAATGGACCACGGCAGGTGGTTTGTCACCAAGCGAAGAATGCGGGCGCTTGTGGTTGTAGAACGCGATCCAGTTTCTGACGCCAGCTCTGACCTCTGATCCGGTTTCCCAAGCATGCAGAGAGACGCACTCGTATTTCAGGCGCCGCCAGAGCCGTTCGACGAAGATGTTATCGAGGAAGCGACCTTTGCCGTCCATCCACTGCCCCTGCAGTGCATGTTTACATGCATGAGAGGGGGAGATGCGCACGTTTGATCGGCGCAATCTGTCAGTGGAGGCGAAAGACGTGAAGTCGGAACCTTGGTCCGTATTCATAATTTCAGGCGGGCCGAACTTGTGGATCGCTTCATTCAGCGCATCAACGCAAAAGCCAGCCTCCAACGTGTTCGAGATGAGCCGCGCTGCATCGGTAGATATGTGATGTCAGCACACCCGTTGCCCGGCAGCACATACACAATATGTGTGAGAGGGAGACCTGATTGGGGCGATCCACGCGAAGGCCACGCAGCAGATAGGGGTAAATCTTGTGACCCTT
>JBLHUT010000079.1:0-12429 GCA_047629975.1 Paracoccaceae bacterium | reverse complement strand
TATTGAACATCGCCGCGCGGCCCCAGCTTGTTGTGATGCCCTCAAGTGTGACCATCCCCATCGCCATGGCGTACAGATAGCCGACGAATATACCGATCACGACAGCCGAGACCGCCAACATGCCTTTCGCGTAAAACTTCATAGCAAGGGTTACAAAGATCACCACCAATGCCGCCGACCAGTTCAACAAGGAGCCATATTCGGGCGAGTTCATCGCAGGTACGCCACCCGCCGCATACTGGATGCCGACCTTGACAAGAGCCAGACCGATCATTGTCACGACAAGGCCCGTAACCAATGGCGGCAAAGCGAAACGTATCTTGCCGATGAACGTCCCGATCAGGGTGTGGAACAACCCGCCAATCACAACACCACCAAACAAAGCCGGAAGCGCCTCGACGCCTTTGCCTGCAACCAGCGGTATCATGATCGGGATAAACGCGAACGACGTGCCCTGAACAATCGGCAACCGTGCGCCGACCGGACCCATCCCGATGGTCTGGAACAGTGTCGCGATACCCGCAAAAAGCATCGCCATCTGGATCAGATAGGTCATGTCAGGGAAGCCCTGCGCGCCCGCATCCGAACCGAAACCGAAGCCTGCGGCACCAGCGATAATGATCGCCGGCGTGACGTTTGACACGAACATCGCCAGCACGTGCTGAATGCCCAGTGGAATGGCGCGGTACAGCGCCGGCGTGTAATTCGGATCCCGAAGCTGTTCCGGTGTTCCGATGGATGAATTTGCCATTTTCTCGGTTCCTTCCTGTTAGACCACCGGATCAGTCTTTGCTGGTGCCTTGGTCTGTTTCTTCAATCGTGTCTGCTTGCGTGTCGGGGGCTTAACGGGTTCTCGGCTTTTGCGATTTGGCCCGACCGATTTGGCCCGACCGATTTGGCCCGACCGATTTGGCCCGACCGATTTGGCCCGACCGAACTGGCCCGACCGAACTGGCCCGTGGCGATGAAGCCTGTTCTGCCCGGTCCTGTGGATGCGCGTTGACGCATGTGGTGACGCGCAACATCCGTGTCATACTCCGCGCTTCAAGCTTTGAGCGTCGGGGCGTACGCCGGTGTGAATTTCTGTGTGCGCACTTGCGGTCGCCGCGGCAGCACTGCCAAACGGATCGAACCCGACCGGTTCAAGGAGCCGTGTCCGGGTCATGCGCCCATCTTTTCAATCAACCGCAGCTCTGCAATCCGTTCGACCTGGCTGCAGGCTTCGGAAAACTCGGTTTCCGGATCATTTGCGATCCGGCGCTGGAATGCTGTGGAAATTGTCGTTTTTGTGTTGTCGCGCACGGCAATAATAAAGGGAAATCCGAATTTTGCGGTATAGGCGTCGTTTAGCGCCATAAAGCTGTTTCTTTCGTGATCCGTAAGCGCGTCAAGACCCACCGAGGCCTGTTCGGCTGCTGACGCGGGCGTTAGCAGCTTGGCTGACGCGAGCTTTCCGGCAAGATCGGGATGTGCCGTCAGAACCCCCAACCGGCGGTCACGGAGAGCAGTGCGAAAGGTTCTTGCAAGGGCGCTGTGCAGACCTTGGGCCGTGTCGTGGGTCGGACCCAGTTCAAGCCCGTGCGCGCCTTCGGCAATCCATGGGCTGTGCTCGAAGATGCCGCCGAATTCGGATACAAATGTGGCGCGCGTCATCTCCGAGGGACGTTGCATCCGGATCGGGGGATGCTCTTTGGCCCAGTGATCGGCAATTTGCGCGCGCGTGGCAAACCATACGCCGTCATGGGATTTGAAGTGGTCGATCGCGCGGCGCAACGCGGCCGCACGGCCCGGGCGTCCGATCAAACGGCAGTGCAAACCGATCGACAACATCTTCGGGGCCCCTTCGGTGCCTTCTTCATAAAGATAGTCGAAGCTGTCTTTGAGATAGCTCTCGAACTGTTCGCCGTTTGCAAATCCGGCCTGAATGCTGAAACGCATGTCGTTGCAATCCATCGTGTAGGGCACGATCAACTGGTCTTGGCCGTCAAATTGCATCCAGTACGGCAAATCATCGGCATAGCTGTCGGCGACATAGGCAAACCGGCCTGTCTCGGCGACGAGCCGGACGGTATTGTTCGAACAGCGGCCCGTGTACCAGCCACGCGGGGCCTCGCCGATAACCTCGGTGTGCAGTCTGATCGCCTCTGCTATTTGTGCCCGTTCCCGGGATTCGGTCATGTCTTTGTGCTCGACCCATTTAAGGCCGTGGCTGGCGATCTCCCAGCCGGCGGCCTTCATGGCGGCAACCTGTGCCGGCGCACGGGCCAGGGCCGTTGCCACTCCGAAAACCGTGACCGGCAAGGCCCGGAGCAGCCGGTGAAGGCGCCAGAACCCTGCGCGCGATCCGAATTCGTAAATCGACTCCATGTTCCAGTGACGCTGGCCGGGCCAGGGGGTGGCGCCTGTGATCTCTGACAAGAAAGCCTCTGATGCAGCATCCCCGTGCAAGATGCTGTTTTCACCACCTTCCTCGTAATTCAATACGATCTGAACTGCGATTTTTGCCCCGTTGGGCCACTGCGCCACAGGGGGCGTTTCGCCATATCCGGTCATGTCGCGGGGGTAGCGTGTCATGTGGCTGTCCTCCAATGATTAACTCAGTTGTAAATCAAATCAATCCAATTGTTTTTCAAATAAAATGCGAAGGAGCCTCTTGCATTGAACGCTTTGGCCTGATCCGTCGGCCCGTCTATAGGATGCAAAGCTGACAGATCAGGAGCAGTTCAAATGACCGGATATCTTACGACCCACGTTCTCGACACCGCGCGGGGCCGCCCGGCTCAGGGCCTCAGGATCGACCTGTTCCGGATAGAAGGCGACGTTCGAACCCATCTCAAGACAATGGTGACCAATGATGACGGACGTACAGACGCGCACATCCTGCCGGTGGACGCGTTTTCGACAGGCACCTTCGAGCTGGTTTTTCATGCGGGAGGCTATCTTGATGCAACCGGCACGCCGCCGGAGCAACCACGCTTTCTCGATCTCGTCCCGATCCGGTTCGGGATGTCGCAAGCCAGCCATTATCACGTGCCACTTTTGCTTTCTCCGTTCGGCTACAGCACCTATCGGGGCAGCTGAACCTAAAGAGCGTGGGCGCGCACGGTCTCGCTGATCCGGTTGATGACATAGTCCATGAACAGTCGCGATTTGGGGTCTTGTTGTTTGCGGTGGGTAAAGAGGCACCCCATCAGGATCGGCTCTGGCGGGGTCTGCGCTGCTACGACCACAAGCCGGCCTGCCTTCAGGTGATCGGCCACCTCAAAGACCGGCTTCAGGGCGATCCCGTTTCCGCCGAGCGCCCAATCGGTCAGAACGTCCCCGTCATCACATTCGAATCTTCCGGTAATCCGGAATTTCTTTGGCCCTTCGGACGTGATCAGGCGCCATTGGAACTCTGTTGCTCCGGGAAACCGCAAGTTCAGACACTCATGCCCGTCTTCCACAATATCTGCACCCGAGGCCGGGTTCCCGTGCGCCGCGATGTACGCGGGGGCTGCGCATAAAACACGCGCCACATCCGCGATCTTGCGGATACGCAACGTGCTGTCTTCGGGTTGTCCCACAAAAAACGCAAGATCAAGCCCCTCGGTCGTAAGGTCAACCTTTCGATCTGTCAGCCGCAACCGGATCCTGACCTCGGGGTAGGCGTCCAGAAATCCCCGCACGAGCGGCGCAATCAACCTGCGTCCAACCCCCAGCGGGGCGGCCACATAAAGGGAACCTCTTGGTTGGTCGGTAATGTCGCCAACTTTTGCCTCTGCATCCTCGACCGCTTCAAGGATCGCACAGGCCCCGGTATAAAAAGCCTCGCCCTGTTCCGTTGCCGTCAGGCTGCGCGTGGTGCGTTGGAACAATCGCACGCCAAGACGCTGCTCGAGTTGCGATATGCGCGACGATGTCACCGCCGGCGAAATGCGCAGATCCCGCCCGGCCGCAGACATGCCTCCCAGTTCGTAGACGCGGACAAAGGTGCGGATGTTATCGAGATAGGACATTGTTTTGTTTTTTTTGAGGCTGCTTGTTATTCGAACGTGATACCAGAGGAATGTCAAAACGCCTAAGGTCAATCCAAATCCGAACTCTGGGAGAGCAAGATGTACGATATGGCAATTTTGTGGGACTGGGTCGCGTTCTCGGTGCGGTGGCTTCATGTGATCACCGCGATGGCGTGGATCGGTGCGTCGTTTTTCTTCATTGCGCTTGATCTGGGCCTCAAGAAGGCCCCGAATATGCCCGCAGGGGTCCACGGCGAAGAGTGGCAGGTTCACGGCGGCGGCTTTTATCATATCCAGAAATATCTTGTGGCACCCGACAACATGCCAGAGCACCTGATCTGGCATAAATGGCAAAGCTACAGCACATGGCTGTCCGGGTTCGCACTATTGATGATCGTTTACTGGGTTGGTGGCGAGATTTTCCTGCTTGATCCCACCAAGGCGGATTTGGCGTTGTGGCAGGGTATTTTGATCTCTGGCGGGTCACTGACAATCGGGTGGCTGGCCTATGATTTTTTGTGCAAGTCGAAGCTGGGCGAGCAGCCGACGGTTTTGATGCTGCTTTTGTTTGTGATCCTTGTCGTCATGGCGTGGGGCTATGACCAGATATTCACAGGGCGCGCGGCGTTGCTGCACTTGGGTGCCTTTACGGCCTCGATCATGACCGGCAACGTCTTTTTCCAGATTATGCCGAACCAGCGCATCGTTGTGGCCGACCTGAAGGCGGGCCGCATACCCGACGCAAAATACGGCAAAATCGCAAAGCTGCGCTCGACCCACAACAATTACCTGACGCTGCCTGTCGTCTTTTTGATGCTATCGAACCATTATCCGCTGGCTTTCGGCACTCAATACGCCTGGATTATTGCCAGCCTGATCTTTCTGACCGGTGTCACCATCCGCCATTATTTCAACACGATGCATGCGACAGGCAAGGGGCCGCACTGGACATGGGTGGTGACTGTCTTGTTGATGATCGTCATTGCATGGCTCTCTTCTGTCAGAACGACGCTGACATACGACGAGGCCGAAGCCCGCGCGCTTACTCCGTATGAGTTGCAGTACGCCAGCGCAGCAGGGTTCGACGAGGCCTTGAACACCGTGATCGGCAATTGCTCGATGTGCCACGCCAGAGACCCTTTCTGGGATGGTATCCGCTGGGCCCCAAAGGGTGTGTATCTTGAGACAAGGGGCGACGTTGCGCGCCATGCTGAGCAAATCTATCTGCACGCTGGCGTGTCACACGCCATGCCACCCCCGAATGCCATCCAGATGGACGAGGACGCGCGGGCCATACTGGTCGACTGGGTCCGTGCAGCCCGCAACGGGTCTTAGGCTCAAAGCCTGCATCCCAAGGCGGTCGGGGGGGGGGCACCGGCGTTGTGGCCTCTTTTCCGAACCCGGGGCCATACGCGGGCGACCGGACACACGCGCGGCAAGCCTTTGCGGATCATCGTTTGCTGTTGCGCGGCGTCACGTGGCAACAATAGGCGACTGGCAGATGCCAGGACAGGCGGCATCCCCAAAGTTGGCGCAGGCGCGGCGGCGGGGGCGTTAAGGCTCGAAACGGGCGGAAATCTGCAATATCGCCGTTTGCCGTCCGATGCGGCGCTGACAACAGGGCGCGAGCGGAGTGTCCGGTAAAACTCCAGCACCATCAAAGTGATTTGCATGCCGTATTTTTTTCATATAGTGATTTAAGTCATCGCAATGATTTAAATAGAAAATTCAAGGTACAAATCGTGAATAATTTGTTGACCCCCCGGATGTTTATCATCGCAGTTCCTGCTCTGGTGCTGTTGGCAATCCTTCATTATGCGCTTCCACAGGTCGATGTCGTCAGGGCTGTTGGTGTTGAAATCAAACGCATTGACGTCGAGGACGTCGAGGCCGGTCAGCAGCGTACGCGTGATGTGTATTTTGTGCAGACCGAAACCCTTGACGGAAAGCCCAATGTTTACCGCAACGAAGACAACTTTTTCTACGGAAAATTCAACGCAGCCGATCTTCAGGCGCGTGTCCAATCGCTTGCGGCTGAAAAGCAAACGGTTGCAATCCGGCATTATGGCTGGCGGTTAACGCTTTTTTCCACCTTTCCAAATGCAGTCAGTGTTTGGCCGGTAGACGACGGGTACAGGCATATCCCTGTGTTCAACATTCTTGTGCTTGCGACCCTCGCAGGTCTGTCAGCCTTCGGGTTCCGTAGGGCACGTCGTGCTGCTGCTGCACGCGCCGAGGCGCGGCAATTGCGCGAAGCAGAGCAGATGGAGCGGGAAAAAGCCAAAACGCAGGAGGCGGAAAAAGCAGCCGGCCGTGCGCGCGAGGACGCTATGCGAAAGCAATCGGATATTGATGACTTTCTGAACACAAACAACGACAAGTCCGATTAACAAGTCGATGGGGGATGTGTCGGAACATGTGCCGCTGAAAACGGATGCTTATGCGTTGGAGGCTGGGGTTTTGACCCTGACGTCCGGACCGTGTGACGGTCCGGATATCTTTCGAATTGCCGAGCGGATAAACCCCAAGCGCGCATTTCTCTTTGTCTCTACGATTCTGGGCAGGCACATTCCGGTGGAGCCGTCACTGCATCGGGCCGCCCTGCAAACCTTGGCGCAAGGCGTGACCGGGCATTTGCTGCACGGGCCGGTTTTCGTTATGGGCTTTGCCGAAACGGCTGTTGGGATCGGCGCCGGAATTTTTGATTGCCTGAGGCTGTCTGACGTTGCGCGCGACATGGGATATTTGACAACGACACGGTTCGCTCCGGTCGACGCGGGCATCTGGTTTTCAATCGAAGAGAGCCACTCGCATGCCGTCGATCATATCATCCTTGAACCCGCTGCCGGTGTTATCAAATCAGGACGCGACGCGACACTTGTTCTGGTTGACGATGAAACGACCACGGGAAAGACTTTTGCAAAGCTTGCCGCGGAGTTGCGGGATAAGGGTCTGATTTTCGGTTGTGTCGTTCTTGTGACGTTAACAGATTGGTCCAACGGGCGGGCTGTGGCGGCTGTCAGCGATATCTACCCGGAGAGCGATGTTCACAGTGTCTGCCTGCAACAAGGATCCTGGAGCTGGGCTCCGGACGACACCAGAGAACCGATGGACCTGCCGGGACCCTGTGAGGCGACGGTGCCTTTGTGGGTGCCTCTTGCGGCGCAGCCCTTTTGTGCGCCGCGCACGGGCCTTTCGACGCAAGACGCGCGTCAGGACGGCGAGGATATTCTGTCGGATCTTGAGTTACGTGGCTTACAGCGTTTGCAAGCCGATGACCGGACGCTTGTCATCGGGGCGGGCGAGCATGTCTGGCAGCCGATGCTGGTTGCCGAAGCCCTGAGCCTGCGGGGCGTTTACACCCGTTTTATCACGACAACGCGCTCACCCATTCTGACCGGCGATACCATCCGGGAAAAACTGACCTTTCCGGACCATTACGGACAGGGTTTCCAGATGTATCTGCACAATATTGTTCCGTCAGGGTGGGACCGTATCCTGTTTTTCACCGAGACAGGCCATGACGGTCTTTGTGCCACCCTGATCGAGGCGATGGGGCGGTTGGATGTGATTGACGGAGCCGGTCATGTTTCTGTTTTCAGAGCAGGGAGTGTGCACGGATGATGCGCCCGGTCTTTTTCAGTGATCTGGACGATACAGTCTTTCAGACGGCGCGTAAGATGTCTGATATCCCTCATGGTGACAGGCTGGCATCCGAGGCGATGAACGGCTCCCACTCCTACATGTCCGGCCCACAGGCCGTGATGATGGACTGGCTTTTGGGATCGACCCGGTTCATTCCTGTCACGGCACGCTCGACCGAAGCGCTGGCGCGTTGCAAAATACCGTTTCGGGATTTTCAGATTTGCACAAACGGCGCTGTTATTCTGAGGCCGGATCGCTCGCCCGATCCCGACTGGCATCTTGCTATGAAAGACCAAGCAGGTCAGGTGGCCGGAGAGATGAAAAGTCTGATCTCCTTTATGGCGACCCAAACGGTTCCGGGCCGGTTTCGATACTGGATCGTGCAGGAGACCGGTGTTGATTTCTATTTTTGCGTCAAGTCGAACGAGGGTGAGAGTGCGCTTGATGAAGTGGACGCCCTGCTTGAGGATATCGCGTGCCCAAAGCTGCTGCGCCATCGCAACGGAAACAACCTGTCCTTTACGCCAGCGGGAATATCTAAACGAATTGCCGTGAGTTATTTGCGCGACAAGCTGCTTGACGTGAACGACGTGCCGGTGTTCGGCATGGGGGACAGCCTGACCGATATGCCCTTCATGGAGATGTGCGATATGATGGTGATACCCAAAAGGTCGCAAATTCATCAGGTTCTATTGCGCGCGGATGCGCAGTGAAGGCAGGGGCACAACAACTGGTTTGTGGGTCCTATGATCCGGCAGACGTTACGTTCCTGTTAAAGCAGGTGCGCCTGCCATCGACGGATATTGCGACCAAGGAAAGAAAAATCCAAAGCGGCGCGGCCCATTATTCGGAAATGATTACCCAAGAGCGTCGCCCCGACGAAAGATACATGAAAATTTTTGAGGACGCCTGCCGCAGGGGGGAGGATCGCATTGCCCGCGAGATCTCGGGTTTGGCGCGCCGCATCCGGGAGCAAGTGAACAACGGAACTCTGGATCGCCAGCTTACGCTGTGTTCGCTTGTGCGGGCGGGCGTGCCATACGGTGTTTTGTTGCAACGCGAGCTTTTGGCGATCGGCCTTGATAGTTGTCATTTCGGGATTTCGATCATTCGCGACCGCGGTCTGGACCACAATGCAATCAGGTTCATACTTGAAAGACGTGCCCGGGGCGGTGTTGTCTTTGTCGATGGATGGACCGGAAAAGGAGCCATTGCAACCGAGCTTGGGAAATCATGGTTCGAGATTACCGGCCAAGCTGAAGCCGTGCTTGTGGTTCTGGCGGATCCGAGTGGTTTTTCAACTTTGTGCGGGTCACATGAAGATTGGCTGATCCCCTCGGGCATTCTGGGTGCGAATGTTTCGGGACTTATCAGCAGGTCGATTTTGAATCGCGATGTTATCGGCCCTGATGACTTTCACGGGTCTGTGCCGGTGCTGCATCTTGCGGATATTGATGTGTCGCTCGACTTTGTCGATCGCATCACACAGCAGATGACACAACTTTCAGACTGTCGGATACCCGTAGAGCCACAGGTCGATCGGGCGGAATTGCGCGCCCGTGCCGCCGCCTGCGTGCAGCACTTGGCCGGTCTTTGTGACGTTGACAACCTTAACCGGATCAAGCCCGGAATTGCCGAGGCGACCCGCGCGATTTTGCGCCGCCGCCCCCGAAGGGTCTATATCCGGTCTGCTGTAGATCCCGATCTTGAAGCGCTTGTACATTTGTGTGTTACAGATGATATCGAACTTGTTGAGGATGCCGCTTTGACCGGACCGTATCGTGCGATAACCCTGATCGAGAAAACGTCGTAATGGAGTGGGATTTTTCCTCGTATGCCTTGGGTGCGACGCTTTACATGCCGATCGTCCATCATCGTGTCCCGGCCTACCTGAGTGGTGAGGCCAGATTTCCTGCCTCGTCGGTTGTGCTGTGTCTTGAGGATGCTCTGGCCGATGACGATGTTGCCAGAGGCATCGCAACATTGAAAAATTTATTGAAAAATTCCCGGCTGTGTTCGGAGGCTAAGGTCTTTGTAAGACCGCGATCCCTTGAAATGGCGCTCGAATTGGCACAATTTGCGGGGATCGAACAGATCGACGGATTTGTAGCTCCAAAGATTGTTCCCGAAACCGCAGCAGCGTGGATGGATGTGGCGGAGGGCGCGAATGTGCGCATTATGCCAACCGTAGAGAGTTCCCAATTTTATGATCCGGGTCGCATTATCGCCCTGAGGGATGTGTTCGACGCCTACGACGCCCGTCGAATTGCGGCGATCCGGCTGGGGGGCAATGACCTTTTGGCGGGGATGGCGTTACGCCGTCACCCCGGTATCACGTCGTGGGAGGGACCTTTGGCGTGGGTTCTGGCGATGGCCTCATCGATACTAATCTCATCGGGGTATCCGGTTGCCGCACCGGTGTTCGACATCATTCAGGACGTCGAGACACTGAGGCGCGAGGTGACACAGGATGCCGCTGCGGGGTTCATTTCAAAGACAGCAATCCACCCTGCGCAAGTGGCGCCGATCCTTGAGGCATTCCGCGTTTCGCAGGCTGATCTGGCGCAGGCACGTGCAATTCTTGATGAAAATGCAAGCGCGGTATTCCAGATCAACGGCATGATGTGCGAGCCTTCCACCCATCGGGCCTGGGCGCAAAGAATTCAGGCGCGATCGACTTTTTTCGGGGTCACTGATGCGCGGCTGAAGCCGGATTTCGATGAGGTGTACGGATGAGTAGACCAAGCCTTTGGGAGCGTATGCTTGCCTATCTCGAGGCTGGCAGTACGGCACTGCTCAATGCACTTGAGCCGCGCCCGCCCGGTGATAGCGTGGCTTTTTCCATTTCGTTTATCGCTCTTGCGGCCAAATTGGCGAAAGCCGACGGCACGGTAACGCGGGATGAAGTGACAATGTTCCGGCGTATTTTCGACATCCCGCCGGAACAAGAGAAAAATGCCGCGCGTGTGTTCAATTTGTGCAGGCAGGAAACCACCGGCTACGAGGCTTACGCACGACAACTCTCGAACACTTTGCAGCGGTCGAAACGTGGGGACACCTTGCGCGAGGATGTTCTGGACGGGCTGTTTCATATTGCCGTTGCCGATAATGTCTATCACGAAAAAGAAGATGCTTTCCTGCGGCGCGTGACAGAAATCTTTGGTCTGGACGAAGCCGTCTTTGTACGTCTCAGGTCACGGCATGTGCCAGAACTCCGGGACCCGTTCGGTATACTTGGCGTAGCCCCGGACATCTCGCTGAAGGATCTCAAATCTGCAAAAAAGCGTTTCGTGCGCGAAAATCACCCCGATCAGCTTATTGCAGCGGGATTGCCGCCGGAGATGATCGAGCTTGCAAACGCAAGGCTTGCGAGTTTTATCGAAGCTTTCGAAGAAGTTGAAAAAATGAAAACCGCGTCTACCATTGCAAATCAAGAACATTAGCGCTGATCTTGCTTGGTTTCTTGAGGTCAAGCAACATAACATTATTTTTCTTTGCGGCCTTGTATAGTATTTTTCCAGAATGATCTTAGGTGACAAATAACACAAAGTTTCGAAACTAACCTTCGATATCGGGAGAAGAAATGAGTATTTCGCTTACTAAAGGCCAGACAGTGTCCCTTGAAAAAAACTCGGGGCTTTCAAAAATCTTCATGGGCTGCGGATGGGATCCCGCCCAGCCCAAAAAGAAGGGTTTTTTTGGCAGCCTGCTCGGGGGCGGTGGTGCTCAGGACATTGATCTAGATGCTTCGGTTATCGTGTTCGATGCAAACAAGACCCAGATTGATCTGGTGTGGTTTCAGAACCTGAAATCCTCGGACGGATCTATCAAGCACAGCGGCGACAACCTCACCGGAGAGGGCGACGGGGATGACGAAGTGATCTATGTGGACCTCGCGTCCCTTGATCCGAGGGCAAAGTACCTTGTCTTTACTGTCAACAGTTTCCGTGGTCAGACGTTCGATGAAGTCGATAATGCGTTTGCCCGTCTGGTGGATCAGAGCAACAACAAGGAAATCTGTCGCTATACGCTCAATGAAAAAGGCCGTCACACTGGTGTCGTCATGTCATCTATGGAAAAAACAAGCTCTGGCTGGCAGATGACGGCGCATGGTAGCCCAACAAATGGTCGCACTGCGAAAGATCTCGCTGGTGCCGCAGTAGCTGTAATCTAAGGAGAAAAAAGATGTTAGGTTGGTTGAAGCAGAATACGGAGCAAGCGCGCTCGAAGCTGACGGCGGAAGTCTCGAAATTCAAGAACCGCACCTTTATGGAGGCCGTCGTAAGCGGCTGTGCGCTTGTTGCGGCAGCAGATGGCAGCATTGATGCGGCTGAAAAGCAAAAAATGGCCGGATTTATCGAGCGGGCCGATGAGCTCAAGCATTTCGAAATGCGCCAGGTCATCGAGGTATTTCAGAAAACCGCCTCGGATTTCGAATTTGACCACACGATCGGAAGGGCATCTGCGCTCAAGTCCATTGGCAAAATCAAAGGCAACGAAGAGCAAGCCCGCTTGCTCGTGCGGGTTGTTTGCGCGATCGGCGCCGCCGATGGCGATTTTGACTCGCAGGAAAAAGCAGTTGCCGCTGAAATTGCACGAGAGCTTGGATTGAATCCCGCGGATTTCGACCTTTAGAATATCAGAGGGCTCGGCACCTAAACTGACAGGCCGCCGGGCTTACCGATTTTACCCAGACAGGGACTTTTGATGCACGAACTCGAAACTTATCAACTGGTTGTGATTGCAATCGGTGCGATCTCCTTTGGTGTGTACCTACTGGTCAAGG
>JBLHUT010000078.1:0-12446 GCA_047629975.1 Paracoccaceae bacterium | reverse complement strand
TCCCCGAACGGGTGCAAGAGCCTTCTGCCGCGACCGGTGCCATCGTGACCGGCCCGATCCGCCCCGCCGGAGAGATCGACATCCAGACCCTTGCCGGTGCTGCTATCGACCGCGCAGACCCCAACGTCACCGGATCAATCGCCCCCGGGTCAATCACGACAGCCCAAGGGATACAGACCGGCAAGGAACCCGTGCGCCACAAAGTGATCGCCGGAGAGACAGCCTATTCGATCTCGCGGCTTTACGGCGTGTCCGTGCAATCGTTACAGACCTGGAACGGGTTGGGGTCCGACCTCGGCGTGCGCTCGGGTCAGTACTTGTTGATCCCCGTTGCGGCGCAGACTGCCACGACGCCTGCCGCCCCCACCAAACCCGGTGTCGGCACGCTTACCCCGACCCCGCCAAGCGCCATGAAACCCTTGCCCAAACCGGCCCAGCGAACCGCGGCAAATATCAAACCCGCCTCGCCAAACCTGTCGGATCTCAAGACAAGCGCCTCTGCCTCGCGGATGGACATGCCGGTGTCGGGCAGCGTTATTCGTGATTTCTCGAAAGGACGCAACGAAGGCATCGATATTGCCGCAAAAGCCGGAACACCGGTCAGGGCCGCCGCAAAAGGCACGGTTGCCGCGATCACCCGCGACACCGAACAGGTGCCGATTATCGTGCTGCGCCATGACGGTGGTCTGTTGACAGTCTATGCGCAGGTAGAGGGCGTGAAGGTTGCCAAAGGCGATGCCGTCGCCAGAGGCCAGACCATCGCGCAGGTCCGTGCCGGCACCCAGAGTTTCGTCCATTTCGAAGTCCGCAAAGGGTTGGAAGCCGTTGATCCCACGCCGTACCTGAACGAATAGGGCGGCTTTTCGATTATGACCAACGCCCCGTTGAGTGCCATCGCCCTGCGGGTGCTATCGGTGTTTCTGATTACCGCTATGGCGGCTGTAATCCACGGGTTGAGCCCGCAAGTGCCGGTGGGACAGTTGATCTTCTGGCGCTCGGCTGTGGCCGTTCTTCCGATCTGTGCCTACATGGGCTTGCGCGGGCAATTCCCCTCCGCGTTTTACACCCGCAAGCCGGCTTTGCACATCACCCGCAGCCTGTTCGGGGCTTTTTCGATGGTGCTGGCGTTTGTATCGCTGGCCTATCTGCCGATCTCCACAGCAGAGGCGCTGGCATTTTTGACACCGGTTGTTTCACTGCCCATGGCCGCGTTTCTTTTGAAAGAACGGATAAGCCGCACAACGCTTTTTGCGACATGTCTCGGTTTTGGTGGTGTTGTCGCCATGCTTTGGAACGCCCTTGATGCACCGGGAAACACAGCCCTTATCGGCGTTGCGGCCGGATTGGGATATGCGCTGACCATGGCGTTTGTCCGCGTCCACATCCGCAAGATGACCGCCACCGAGAAGCCAGCAACCATCGCGTTTTACTTTGCGGTTATGTGCAGCCTTGTCGGGCTGTGCACCGCTCCGTTTGGCTGGGTCGCTGTGTCGGGCAGCCTGCTGTTCTGGTTGATCATTTCGGGGTTGCTGGGCGGGTTGGCCCACATTGCCGCAACCGAGGCCGCAGCGCGCGCGCCGGTCGCGGTTCTGGCACCGTTCGAATTCACCGGCCTGCTCTGGGCGCTTGGCTTTGATATTGTGATCTTCACGACCTACCCCGACGCGCTTGGCATTATCGGTGCCGGTGCCATAACCGTGGCCGCGCTTGTTGTGACCAAGGCCGCGACAGCGCAGCACAAGGCCTGACACAGGTGTCTAAAGCGTGATACCGCGACGTCCGGCCAGATCGGTAAAGTATTGCCACGCAACACGACCCGAGCGGCTGCCACGGGTCGCCTGCCACTCGATCGCCTCGGCGCGCATCGTGTCTTCGTCAACCGCCACGCCGTGCGCCGCGCAATAGCCCCGGATCATCTCGAGGTACTCGTCTTGCGTGCACGGATGAAAGCCAAGCCAAAGCCCGAAGCGATCAGACAGCGACACCTTTTCTTCGGTTGCCTCCGACGGGCTGATCGCGCTGGAGCGTTCGTTCTCGATCATGTCCCGCGGCATCAGATGGCGCCGGTTCGAGGTGGCATAAAACACGACGTTCTCGGGCCGCCCCTCGATCCCGCCATCCAGAACCGCCTTGAGCGATTTGTAGTGCTGGTCGTCATGGCTGAACGACAGATCGTCACAAAACAGAATAAACCGTGCCTCGCTTGCCCGAAGATGGGTCAGCAACCGCCCGATCGAGGGCAGGTCTTCGCGTTGCACCTCGACAATCTTCACGGAAAATCCCTGACGCAGAACCTCGGCGTGGATCGCCTTGACCAGCGACGATTTCCCCATCCCGCGAGAGCCCCACAGCAACGCGTTGTTCGCCGGAAGACCACGGGCGAATTGCACGGTGTTTTCCAGCAACGTATCGCGCGACCGGTTGATCCCCACCAAAAGATCCATCGCGATCCGGTTGACGTTTGGCACCGGCGCCAGCCTGTCGGGACCAACGTGCCAGACAAAGGCCTCTGCGGCGTCGAAATCAGGGGCCGGTTGTGCTGCCGGAGAGAGCCGCTCGAGTGCCTCGGCAATCCGCTCCATCGTATTGCCCGTGACATCGGCCATGGGCGTGATCACGGGGTCGGCCATGTTCATCTGATCATCCACGTGGCGTTCCCCCATCCGTATCATCTTCGTCATCGGCCATCAGATCATCATCATCCATCAAGCCCTGAGCACGCAATTCCGCATCACGCTTACGCTCGACCCGACGCACAAGCTGTATCGAGATTTCATAAAGCCCGTAGACCACGACGAACAAAATCACCTGTGTGATGACGTCAGGCGGTGTGACCAATGCGGCCAGCAACAAGATCGCAACAACCGCATATTTGCGAACATTGCCAAGCCCCTCGGCAGAGACAAGGCCCGCCTTGCCCATGAGGGTCAAAAGCACTGGCAACTGGAAGCAAAGCCCGAACGCCACGATGAACTTGATCGTCAGCGACAAATATTCCTGTGCCGAGCCCATAAAGGCAATGGAGGACCGTTCCTGCTCACCGTCCGACGTCAACGACCCCGCCTGCTGGAACCCGAGGAAAAAGTCGAAGGCCAGCGGCGTCACCACATAAAAGGCAAACGACGCCCCGAGGATAAACATAAAGGGCGATGCAACCATGAACGGCAGGAACGCACCCTTTTCAGACCGGTAAAGGCCCGGCGCGACAAATCGCCAAAGCTGGTAGCTGATCACGGGAAACGAAAGGAAAAGACCGCCCATCAACGAGATCGAGATCGCGACGAAAAAACCCTCTTGAAGCTTGATCAGCACAAGACCGCAATCACTATCACCGCGTGCCGTGACCGCACTGCACAAAGGTTCGGTCAGAAAATTGAAAATCGGGTTCCAGACCATGAAACACACGATCATTCCGATCAAAAAAGCAATCACCGACCGGATCAGTCGGTTGCGCAATTCGGTCAGGTGCTCAATCAGCGGGGCTGCGCTGTCTTCAAGATCGTCAACGGTGCTCATGATTTGGTCTCCGTGGCCGATGGAACAGCCGGTGGCTCGGCCAGTGGTTCAGCAGGCGCCGCTGTCTCGGGGGGGGCTGGTGGCGCTGCGATCGCAGGCTTGGCCGCATCACGATCAAGGCGCGCCTGTGCGCGTTCAGCCGATGCTTCGCGGATCTTTTTCGCGACGTCGGCGCGTTCCTGAGACAGTTTTTGCGTCTCGGGACCTTTGGCAGAAGAAGATGACGGAATGTCATCATCCCAGTTAGGCATGCCACCGGTTGCCTTGTTCAACGCATCCAAACCCATAGATTTCGGGTTGGTCACATTGCGCAGGGTTTTGGTGATATCGCTTGCCCCCGACTGATCGGCGGCATCCTCCATCGCGGTCTGGAACTCACGTGCCATACCCTTCATGCGGGCGACAAACCGGCCAAGTTCGCGGAACATGCCCGGCAGATCTTTTGGACCCACCACAATCAGCGCAACAACGCCGACAACAAACATTTCAGTCCAGCCCATAGTGTCGTCTCCCGCTCAGGCGCCCGCTTGAAAAGCTCAGGCCTTGTCTTTTTCGACTGTCGTCTCGGGGGCTACATCGCGGGCAACCTCGGATTGGTCTTCGATGTCTTTTTTGCCTTCTTCGATCTCTTTTTTGCCATCATCCACGCCGCGTTTGAACGCGGTGATACCTTTGCCGACTTCGCCCATAAGCGACGAAATCTTACCGCGCCCGAACAGAACAAGCACAACAACCGCAATCAGAAGCAGGCCGGGAAGGCCGATATTGTTCAACATTTTTCTCTCCTCGTTTTCCACAACGTCATTTCGCGGCAGGCGCCAAATGACCCTTTGACACGTGCATAAGGGGCCACCCCTGGCGGCAAAAGTCACAAAAGTACGGGACGGGACGCTTTTGCCGACAACAATCGAGGTTTTTGCGTCCAGTTCAGCCATTTTCAAACGCTCCTGACAGGTTTATGTCAGGAGGATAGGCAAGGCGGTGTGTTTTAAGCCCGCGCTCCGGATCACAGCCCCGAAAGGAAACCAGCGATGCCTCGCAAGGACCGGCTCTTTGAGTTGATACAGATTTTACGCGACGGGCTGTTACACCGTGCCGAAGATATTGCCACTCGCCTGAATGTCTCGCAGCGCACGATTTATCGGGATATGGACCGGCTGATCGCGTCGGGTGTTCCGGTGCAGGGCGCGCGCGGGGTTGGCTACAAGATAACCGCACAGATTACGTTACCCCCCCTGAACCTCACTGTGGACGAGTTGGAGGCCCTGCACCTCGGGCTTGCTGTCGCCAACGAGGTGGGCGATGCGGAGTTGAAAGCCGCAGCCGTGCGATTGTCGGCAAAAATTGATGCGGTGCTACCAGAGGGCGGGCGTATGCCGGAAGGAGGTTGGGGGTTTTCGGTTTACCCCTTTGCCGACAGTTCGAACGCGTTTCATCTGATGCCGGTCATTCGCGACGCCGTCCGGAGCCGAAGCAAACTTAGCATCCGCTATGAAAGCGGCGGAGGGGACAAATCATCGGTGATCGTCTGGCCGTTGAACCTTGAATATTGGGGAAATGTCTGGAGTTGCACGACGTGGTGTGAACACAGCCAAGATTTCAAAGTGTACCGCGTGGACAAAATTGTGCGGATGAAAACGCTCGACGAGGGATTTCCACAAAGCACCGGCAGGCGGTATGAAGACTATCTTGCGCAGGTTGAAAAGAACGCCAAATCTTAGAAGACCAAGCGCCAGCGGATCGAAAACCCCGTACTCCTCCCGTCCGCGGATCTGGTCCGGCTTTGCCGACCCTGCCCGCGGTTGGGCCCGGCGGCGCAGCCGGGACGGCAAAGCCGTCCGTGCCTGCGCCGCCACTCCGCCCTGAATTAGGGCTTTGGAAACACGTGGCATTTATCGCGCCGCAGACTGAGCCACAAAGCACGTCCCGGCTTTGGTAAAAAAACATTTGGAACCGTTGCCGTCAAAAGACTGCCGTCATGATCCATGCGGAACTCGACAAGGCTTTCGGAGCCCATGAAGCGGGCGCGTTGCACAACACCCCGCGCCGGCACCCCGTGCGTTTGCGACATGACTGGCCCCTCACCGGCGCGGTCGAAATCAATTGTCAGGTGCTGCGGCCGAATGACGATCTCTACCTGTGATCCGTCAGCAAGCCCAGGCGTCAGGAAACCCCCGAAAGCGGTTTCAACCAGGCCACCCGCGACACGCGCGCGTAACACATTGATGTCGCTGAAAAATGCTGCGGCATCGCGATCGGCGGGATATGTATAAACCTGATACGGCGCACCGGACTGGACGATACGACCGTCCCGCATCAGTGCAATTTCATCGGCCATCCGCATAGCCTCTTCCGGCTCGTGCGTGACCAGAAGAACTGCCGTTCCTTCCTCTTTCAGAACCGCCAGCGTTTCGTCGCGGATACCGTCACGCAGCCGGTTATCAAGCCCCGAAAAGGGTTCATCCATCAACATCACCTTGGGGCGCGGCGCAAGCGCACGCACAAGCGCAACCCGCTGTTGCTCCCCCCCCGAAAGCTCGTGTGGGAAGGACTGCGCATGTGCCCCCAATCCCACACGCTCCAGCAACTCCATCACCCGGCGGTTCTTTTCGGCCTTCGCGCCGCGCAACCCGAAGCTGACGTTTTGCGAAACACTCAAATGTGGAAACAGCGCGAAGTCCTGAAACATCAATCCGACAGAGCGCTTTTCGGGCGGCACATGAACCCCGCTCCCCGCCAGCAATTTTCCGTCAACGCGCACCGTTCCACTGTCCTGACGCTCCACCCCCGCAACGATCCGCAAGGTTGTCGACTTTCCACATCCAGACGGACCCAGAAGGCATGTCAACTGCCCTGCCATCAACGAAAGCGACACATCCTCAAGAACAGCACGTCCCTCGAACGAGCGCGTGATATGATCTATTCGCAGACGGGGCACGGGGCCTGTCGGGGACGTCATATTTGCCATGAGCAGACTTGACTCCATTTCTGATGAAAACACTCAGCCTTATCGCGCACCCTCACGCAGGGTGCAACTGCAACCCGACAGCGGAACGGTTTACGGGGCACCGCGGCCTCTTGAAGGCAGCCCTTGGGGCCGCTTGAGAGAGGCCGCACCCCCGAGAGGCTCTGCCACAAGCCGATCAAAACCCGCCCGGATCAGATCGTCGCGTTGGTTGCTCCACCATCCAGCAGGATGTTTTGTCCGATTATGAACCCTGCATGAACCGAACATAAATAGGCGCAGGTCTGTCCGAATTCCGCAGCCGTCCCATAGCGTCGCGCAGGGATCGAGGCCTCCCGGTTGGCACGCGCTTGCTCCACCGAAATGCCCTGCACTTTCGACACTCCACCGTCCAGCATAACCGCCCGGTCCGTCGCATGAATACCCGGCAACATGTTATTGATCGTCACACCGCTTGGGGCAACCTGTCGCGCTGTCCCTGCAACATAGCCGGTCAAACCGGTGCGTGCCGCATTCGACAACCCCAGTTGCGGGATCGGCGCTTTTACCGATTGCGAGGTAATGTTGATCACCCTGCCCCAGTTGTTTGCCATCATTGCCGGCAAATACGCCTTCATCAGCGCAATCGGCGTCAGCATATTGGCATCCAGCGCGCGAATGAAATCTTCGCGCTCCCAATCGCTCCACAAGCCCGGCGGAGGACCGCCTGCATTTGTCACCAGAATATCAACCTGCGGCGCGGCTTCGAGCACCATGGCCTGCCCGTTCGCTGTTGTCACATCACACGCGACCTCGGTCACCGAGACACCGAACTGTGCGCGAATCTCTGCCGCAGCATCCGACAACGCCTGCGCATCGCGCCCGTTCATCACAAGCGCGACACCCGCCTCGGCAAGCGCGCGCGCACACCCAAGCCCCAGCCCCTTGCTGGAGGCTGCGACAAAGGCCTTCTTTCCTGCAATCCCAAGATCCATTTCACTCTCCTGTATTCAAGTTACAGCCAGCCCTGACGGACTGGCCTATCTCATGGTTTTGCGCGCGGGGCTTGAAACGGTCTCAAAACCCGCGCCCCTTGTACGCCTCCAGCGCCCTGAGACGCCCTTGTGCGGGGGTCACGATCGGCGCGGGGTATCTGTCCCGCGGGCTCAGGTTCCAGCTTTCGGGTATCGCGTCAAAATAGCTGAGCGCGGTTACCGACGGGTTTTCCCGACCTTCCGCAATCCATCTGTCGACATAGTTCCGGTTTTTGTCAAACTTGTCGAGTTGGGTTTCGGGATTGAAGACCCGGAAATAGGGAGTCGCATCCGGCCCAGATCCGGCCGACCATTGCCACCCCATCGCATTCGAGGCCGGATCCCAGTCCGTCAGGCATTCGGCGAACCAGTCGCGTCCGATTTTCCAATGCACCAACAGATGCTTGGTCAGATAGCTTGCCACGATCATCCGGCCACGGTTGTGCATCCGCCCCGTCACATACATTTCCCGCATCGCCGCATCCACAAACGGAAGGCCGGTGCGCCCCTGTTTCCACGCCAGTACCGACGGGGCCTGCGGATCGGTGATCCACGGAAATGCGTCCCATTCCGGCCGCCAGTTATCGGTCAGGATATGAGGCGTGTGGTGCATCAGGTGATAGGCAAACTCGCGCCAGACGAGTTCTTTCAGAAAGGTCTCTGCGCCAGCTTTGCCCTCGGCCAAGGCCCGTTGCCCCGCGTGCCAGCAGTCGCGCACGCCAATTTCTCCCAACGCAAGGTTCTCGCTCAATAACGAAGTTCCCGGCACCGAGGGCAGGTCGCGGTTGGTGTCATAAGCCGCCACCCACTGCGCGGTGAATGTGTCAAGCCGGCTTTGGGCGGCGGCACTTCCGACCTGTGCGTGCGGCGCAAGAACGGCCCCGCCCCGCCGCATGGCCCGCCCGAGACCCCAATCATCCAGCCGGTCAGAGCCAACGCCCACACCCGCAACCGGGGGCCGCAAAGCAGCAGGCGCCGGCGCCGGCGCAGCCACCGCCCTGTCGCGCACCGATTTCCACAAAGGCGTGTAGACGCGGAAAAATCCGCCAGCCTTGGTTTGCACTGTCCACGGCTCGAACAACAGATGGCCCTCGAAACTTTGCGCATCGATTTCTTGCGCCCGAAGGGCGGCCTTGACGCGCGTATCGCGGGCCTTGGCCGCCGGATCATAAAGCCGCGACCAATAGACCGATGTGGCACCGGTTTCGGCCACAAGTGCGCGCAAACACGCCTGCGCCTCGCCGCGCCGCAAGACAAGCCGGCTTCCGACCTGTCCCAACGCCGCGTCAAACGCCTTTAGTCCGGCCTCCAGCCGCCACAATGCCGCAGCCCCGATTGCTTCGGTTTCAGGGTCAAGTATAAACACAGGTATCACCGGCCTGCCCGTGGCAACCGCCGCAGTGACCGCAGGGTGGTCTGCCAGCCGCAAATCGCGCCTGAACCACAACAGGATCGGAGGTTTCTCATCCATGACATCGGTCCTTAAAAAACGGCTTGGGTAAAAAGTCTACAAAACCTGATCCAAAGCGGTGATCAGCCTGCTGACCTCGTGGGCAGTCGTATAGTGGACAAAACTCAGGCGCAAAACCCCGTGTGCAGGGTCGATGCCCATCGCCTGAAGCGGACGCACAGCGTAGAAATCCCCGCCTTCGGCAAAAATCCCCAGCGGCTCGAGAGCCACCGCCAGATCGCGCGCAGGCCGGGCATGGGCCACTGCCACTGTCGGCGCCCTGAGCGCCGCCTTGGTCGGCCCCAAAAGCCGCACCGCCGGATGGTATTCCAGATAATCGAGAAGCGGCGCCAGCAAATTCGTCTCGTGCGCGCGCATCAGGTCATGAACCCACGCCGCGCGCGATGCAGCATCGCGACCCGCCCGCATGTGATGGGCGTAAACGGCGTCTACATAGTCGGCAATGCCTGCACAGGCCGCAATCTGAGCGTGATCCGGCCCCGCCGGAGTAAATCGTTTTGACAAGAATGTGTCGTTAAACCCGTGGCCCTGATTGGGCAGCCGTGCCGCCAGCGCGCGCCGCACAACCATAATGCCCTGATGCGGCCCATAGGTTTTATAGGTCGAGAAGAAATAGATATCTGCCCCCAGCTTGCCCACATTCGGAATGCCGTGCGGTGCATAGGACACCCCGTCAACACAGGCATAGGCTCCGGCCCGCTGGATCATGGCGACGATACGGGCCGCGTCGTTGATCTGTCCGACCACATTCGAGGCATGGGGAAAACACACCAGCCTGACGCGCCCGTCCTCCAGAAGATCCTTTAGATCATCAACATCAAGTTCCCCGGTTTGCGGATCAATGCACCACTCCATTACCTTGATGCCGCTGGTCTCAAGCCGCCGCCAGCAACCGGAATTTGCCTCGTGGTCCTGATTGGTCACAATGATCGCATCGCCCGGCCTCAGATACTCCCGAAACGCTTGCGACATCACATACGCGTTTGCCGTGGTGGAGGGACCAAAGCTGATCTCGTCGGGTTGCACACCAAGGATCAGAGCCAGCCGTTGGCAGGCCTCGTCCATCTCTTCGCCCGCCTTCTCAGAGGCCGAATACGGCCCATAGGGCTGTACTTTGCGCTCACGGTAAAACCGGTTGAGCCGCCATGTCACGTAGCGGCACGGAAAAGACCCCCCTGCGCTCTCGAAGAAGGCAAAGTCTCTAAGGCTCGGTTCCTTGAAGGCGGGGAACTGAGCGCGGACAAAGTCGGAATCCAGTTTCATTCCATTTATGTCCCTCAACAAACAGGAATTGGCAAGCAGTCTTCGTGCCTTACTTGCCGGACAAGCAAATGGCGGCACTCCACCGGAGGCCGCCAAAAGGGATTATCGCAAAGGCATGGCCCTGTTTTTTCAGGCGTTCACATCAACGACCACACGGCCTTTTACCTGACCTTTCAGAATTTCAGCCCCCAGTTGTGGCAAATCGTCCAACGTGGCCGGGTGCACCATCGCCTCAAGCTTGTCCATCGGCAGATCGGTCGCAATACGCGCCCATGCCGCGATGCGATTGTCATAGGGTTGCATAACACTGTCGATCCCCAACAGGTTGACCCCGCGCAACAGGAACGGAATAACCGTCGCCGGAAGCCCCGCCCCGCCAGCAAGCCCGACAGCCGCGACCGATCCGCCGTATTGCATCTGGCCCAGAACCCGCGCCAGCATGGCACCGCCAACCGCATCGACACAGCCCGCCCAGGTTTCCGCCTCAAGCGGGCGTTTGACAGTTTCGTTGATTTCAGAACGCGCCACAATCCGCGACGCCCCCAGCGATGTCAGGTAATCAGCCGTTTCAGGCCGACCCGTCACACCGGCAACCTCGTATCCCAGATTGGCCAGAATCGCCGTGGCCACAGAACCGACGCCACCCGCAGCCCCCGTCACAAGAACAGGACCGTTGCCCGGCTTGAGCCCTTGCGCCTCAAGCGCCATCACCGCAAGCATCGCCGTGAAACCCGCCGTGCCAACCGCCATCGCCTGTCTGGTGGTCACGCCCGTGGGCAATGGCACAAGCCAGTCGGCCTTCACCCGTGCCTTTTGGGAATACCCGCCCCAATAAGCCTCGCCGACGCGCCAGCCCGTCAGCACAACCTTGTCGCCCGCAGCATAGCGGGCATCGTCACTGGACAAGACCGTGCCGGCAAAATCAATGCCCGGAATGTGGGGGTAATTGCGCACCAGACCGCCCCCCGGACCGATGCACAGGCCATCTTTATAATTCACTGTCGAATACTCGACCGCAACGGTAACGTCGCCTGCCGGCAGCCGGTCTTCGGAGATGTCCTGTACCGAGGCGCTGGTTTTGCCCTCGTCATTTTTTTCCACGATCAATGCACGCATCAATGGCTCCTTCCCCGCTGTTCGCGGATTATATCCAAAACTTTTCCTGCACGACCGCGTCGCGCATCTCGCCGTTGATCATCACCTTGAGAACCGTATCGGCGTCCCAGTGGCTCATCCGGACCATACCGATCGCCACATTGGTGTCGAAATCGGGCGACCACGCCGCCGAAGTGATCTGCCCCACCTGCCGACGCCCCGCCATCAATGGCAACGGACGATCGCACCCTGCCACAGCGTCCCCCGCGATTGCAATCGCGCGGATCTGCCGGCCCGGTTCGTCCTTGCCAACACGCAGCAACGCATCACGCCCGATACAACCAATCGCCGTCCCCACGTTGCAAAACCGGTCGAGACCGCATTCATGGGGCGTATTGGCGCGCGTCATATCATTGCCATAGCTCAAAAGCCCGCTCTCTATCCGTTCGATCCCGTTGGGACAGCCTGCGCGCACATTCAGGTCGCGGCCCTCTTCGAACAAGGCATTCCACAGCGGCATCGCAAGGTCGGATCCCTCGACATAAATCTCGAATCCGCCCTGCTTCGAGTAGCCCGACCGCGCGATCACAAGATCACGGCCCATAAAAGGAAAGACCCCGAAGCGGAAAAACTTGACGTTGCGGATACTTTCGCCAAACACCCGCACCAGAAGGTCTTCGGCCTTTGGTCCCTGGATCGCCAACGGCGAAACATCAGGCTCATCGACGATCACCTCCATCCGCAGGCCCGTTGCAAGCCCCTTTACCCAGAACAACAGATCGCTGTCGGCAATCGAAATCCAGTAGTGGTCCTCGGCCAGCTTTACAGCCACCGGATCGTTCAGCATGCCGCCAGTCTCGTCGACGATCGGCACGTAATAACACCGCCCCGGCAACATCGCGCGCAAGTCGCGTGGCGTGAGCATCTGCATCAAGCGCCCCGCATCCGGCCCGCGCAGTTCGATCTGGCGCTCGCAAGCAACATCCCAGACCTGAACATGTTCTTTCAGGTGATGATAATCTGCCTGCAGGCTCTCGAACACCGTGGCCAAAAGCATGTGGTTATAGATAGTATAGGCTTTAACGCCGGCGGCCTCGACCCCATCGGAAAAAGGGGTCCGTCG
>JBLHUT010000077.1:0-12480 GCA_047629975.1 Paracoccaceae bacterium | reverse complement strand
CCAGTTGGTGAGATCACTGAAAAGACTGAGGATGATTGGCGATCGAACACCCGCCCAATAGACCTCATCGACTCGCCACGTTGCCAACGATCCCAGATCGCAGCCCGCTGCTCAGCTGAATAGTAAATCCTGCGACAGAACCCATATGGATCACCACAGTAGCGGCAGTAATATTGAGCCCCGCTCCCGCAGCCTAACAGATTGAGGTTGCTAGAGAACTGAGACTGGTTCGCATTTGTCTGACATCACCCAACTTTGGATTGATCAGAGAAATATTTCTCAAACAGTGGACAGGGCTGCTACAATGCTATCTCGGGTTATTGGCAGATTTGGAATGGGAAAACCTATAAGTCGTTGCAAGGCGTTACCAATGGCTGCGGTTGTGGGGCCGGCGACAGCTTCTGCGCAACCCAACGGCGGATCATTGGGACGCGCCATGATATCGATCTTAACGTCGGGGACTTCTGAGAAAGGCAGGATCGGATAATCCTCCCAGTTGGCCGTGGCAACCTTCGCCCCATCAAGGGTCACCGCTTCTTTCAAGGTCCAACTGACTGCTTGAATCACCCCACCTTCGAGCTGGTTTCGCGCACCGTCTGGATCAATAACCTCACCAATGTCGGCCACAACCCGAACCCGTGAGACACGGATGTCGTCGGCTAGGACGACTTCTGCCATGACTGCCGCCCAGCCGCCGGTTCCTTTGTAACGGGCTAGGCCAATACCCCAGCTGCGGTCCTCTGCCCGATCCATTATTAGATCGCTGCTGAATGTGCGTAGCCGTTCAAGAACTGTGCGGGAGCGAGGATCGGTCAAATTTGCCAATCTACCGTCAAACGGGTCATGCCCCCCTGCAATTAGGGCGGATTCTAGCGCCATTTCGATGGCGAAGACGTTGACCTGAGCGCCAAGTCCGCGAAGTGCAGACGTCCGCCATGGCAGGTCATTGACCAGCTTGCGTTCGACTAGGACAGGGGCGTCATAGATGGGAAATGCATTTCGGGCAGCTCCGTGGCCTCGTTCCGGCGGCAGATCTGGCGCATCCGGAAAGGGCTGTGGATCCGATAGCAGTGTTCCGGATCGAAAAAATGCAGCACCCGCAGTGCCGGGGCGGGTGGAGTGGGGGGGGCTGGTGACACTGACGCGTGCGTTTGCGATCTTTGCGCCGTCCATCCAAAGCTGCACTCGCGTGGACATAGCTGCGCCTAGCGGTGCTGTCTGAAATTCTGCAGCACGTGACCAGACCAGCCGGACTGGTTGCCCCGGAACCGCTTTGGCCAAGAGGGCGGCATCCATCGCCGCATCATCCGCACCATTGTGGCCATAGCAGCCGGGGCCATAGACATGGACCACGTGGATCGCTTCTTCCGTGAGGCCAAAGGCGGACGCCAATGCCTTGCGCAGCGGGTAGACGCCTTGGGTATGGGACCAAACGGAAAGGTTGCCGTCTTCCCATTTAGCAAGTGCTGCAGAGGGTGCTATCGGTGCGTGGCTCAGAAACGGGCGTTTGCAGGTCATATCGATGGTTGAATGCTCGCTCGGTTGTTCCGTCCCCGGGTCGAGCAAAACGTCCATGAGCGCGGTGCTGTCGCCCAGCAAAGTCTGCGGGTCGTTGGAGGCGGGGACTACATCGTCCCACTCAAGTCGCGCTTCGATCCACGCGGCAGCAGTGTTAGCCTCGGCCACGCTGTTTGCGACGATCCCTAGAAAACTTCCGTCTCGTACCACAGCGACGATTCCGGGCTTTTCCTTCAGCGCCGTGAGATCGAAGTTTTTGGGCAGCCGCGCCGCCAATGTGGGCGGTGGAAACACACGCCCGAACAGCAACCCCGTCATGGTCATGTCGTGAACGAAAGGTGCGCTGATCATTCTATTACGTAAATCGGGCCGTGCCGATTGCGCCGCATCTTTTGGTTGCCCGAAGGGGGCAGCATAGTTAGCCACGGGAACGCTTAAGTCGATCTCAGCTGCGAGCGTGGCCAGATTGAGGTTGGTCGTGTCATTGCCATTGAGGACAATACCGTTTGACACCGAAAGCATATCTGGGCTGGCATTCAAGCGGCGCGCAGCCTCGGCAAGGCACAATACGCGCACCGCGGAGGTGGCCGCCCGAAGGGCCGTACCGCCCTGTGTGATAGATAGGCTACCTGCAGTGAAGCCCTCGTCAGGACTCGCTTTTGTATCAGGGCCGGAAATTCTGAGCGCCTCAACTGGCACGCCCAATTCCCACGAAGCGATACGCAAAAACGCTGATTGCACCCCCTGACCCAATTCGGCGCGTCCTGTGCGCAGTGCGAAGCCGCCGTCCGCTGGTTGCACCCAGTCAGAGACCAAGGGTGCGGTGATCAGTCCGGGTGGTATTTTTGCGTTTGCATTCATTTTGCCACCCCCATTTGCGCGGCGGCGTCCATGACAGCGTCCAGAATGCGACCGTGGGCACCGCACCGGCAAAGGTTTGCGTCAAGTTCTTGTGCGACGCGCTGACGGTTTACATGCTCTCCCGACTCAAGCAGTGCACGGGCGCGCATTAGGATTCCGGACAGGCAGTAGCCACATTGCCCCGCTTGCCGCGCAAGGAACGCCGCAAGCAAAGGATGGGTGAAATTGTTGGCGTCCAGACTTTCTGCTGTCAACACATGCTGCCCTTCGATGTCACCTACCGGCAATGTGCAGGCATAGCGCGCTGTTCCATCCACGATTACGGTGCAGGCGCCGCAGGCTTCCGCGCCACACCCAAATCGCGTTGCTTTGAGGTCAAGGTTTTCTCGCAGGGCGGTCAGCAGCGAAAGGCCTGGGTTTGCCCTTATCTCGATAGGCTGACCATTGACGTGAAACGCTATTGGTTTGTCCATTGAACGGTACCCCCGCCTTATTGGCCATGCACACAGGCGGCAAAATGATCCTCGCCGCGCTTTGTTAATTCGACCTCTTCAGTCGGGCGGAACCGGACGTTCAAAGTGCTGCCGTTCACACTCAGGTGTTCCGTTGCCGCGCGCATGCTGTCTGGCATCCGATTTGATGTCATTGCGGCATGCAACGTAGAGGCACCTGCTTCGGAAGAGAATGTCAGCGCCGCGTCCAGATCGCTCTTGCGGGCCACACCTTGAAGGTCTCGAAACATTGCTTCGTCTGTTTCCAGAATACGGACGATGTCGTCGACTTCCCAACCACATGCCGGGGTGGCAACAGGGCAACGTGTGTGGAACCGGCAGCCCCGCGGGGGGCGTGCTGGATCAGGCACAACACCTTCCAGCGTCGCGATGGGGACATTGGGGTCATCGTCCAGATCGGGCTTCGCTGCCAAAAGCGCTTGCGTATAAGGATGTGCAGGGCCCCGAAACAGGGTCTCGGTCGGGGCGGTTTCCACGACTTTGCCGAGGTACATTGTTACCGTACGGTCAGCCATATGGCGAACGACGGACAGGTCGTGAGTGACGAAGAGGTAAGCAAGGTTTCGTTCCTTCTGCAGCTCCCATAGCAGATTGAGGATCTGCGCTTGTACAGACACGTCAAGCGCCGACGTTGGTTCATCGAGCACGATAAGATCGGGATCAAGTGCCAAGGCACGGGCAATTGAAATCCGCTGTCTTTGACCACCGGAGAACTGATGCGGGTAGCGATAAAGATGTTGCCGTCCAAGTCCGACCTGCTCAAGCAGCTCAACGACACGTTCGGTCAAATTGTTTCCAGATGCTTCATTGTAGATCCGCAAAGGGCGACCGATACAATCAGCCACCAACTCCCGCGGGTTCAGTGACGCGAAATTGTCCTGAAACACCATCTGGGTGTTCCGGCGATAAATTTTGTACTGATCACGTGTCATTTGGTCGATCCGGTCGTTGGACCCAAGCGGCCCGCCACGCCCCGTGTTGAACAGAATCTGGCCAGATGTAGGTGTTGTCAGGCCCGCGACACAGTGGGACAAGGTGGTTTTGCCGCAGCCGGACTCCCCAACTAGGCCGACTGTCTCGCCGCGCCGAATGTCGAAGCTGATCCCGTCGACAGCGCGCACTTGGCCCACGGTTGATTGCAGGATGCCGTCGCGGATCGGGAAGTGCTTGAACACGTCGCGGACGGACAAAAGTACGTCGCCAGCTTTCTTATGCGCGACAGTATCAATTTTCGGTTGTTGGTTCATGAAACAGCAGCCTCTTTGGCCAACGGGGTTTCGCCCTTGCGCGGGTGTGTAAGAAAACAGGCCACTTGATGGCCCAGTGCTACTGGTGACGAAATGGGGTCCGCACTCGTACATTGTGGCATGACGTGCGGACAACGATCAGCAAAACGGCAACCGGGTTTCGGATTGACCAGCTCTGGAACACTGCCGGGAATGGACGCGAGCTGACCGCGAAGTGTTCCGGCACGGGGCACTGCGTCAAGCAGGCCTTGGGTGTATGGGTGCTGCGGATTTGAAAAGACCTGAACCACTGTACCAATCTCAACGATGCGTCCCGCGTACATGACGGCAACACGATCACAGACCCGGCGCACCAAGCTTAGATCATGCGAGATATAAAGCACGCTGGTCCGCCGTTTGCGTTGCAGAGTTTTGATGAGTTCCAGAATTCTGGCCTGAATTGTTACATCAAGCGCGGTCGTTGGCTCGTCGGCTATGATCAGGTCTGGATCGCAGGCAAGGGCCTGCGCGATCATGACCCGCTGGCGCATGCCACCGGATAATTCGTGCGGATAGGCCTTCATCACGCGGGTAGGATTGGGGATCTGGGTTTCCGCTAGTGCCGCGGCTACGCGCGCCGCAACAGCGGCCGACAGACGTCGCGCACCGCGGGACAGCGGTGGCCATTTGCGCATCCGGCGATCCAGCCAGCGGTCTTCGTCATGCGCCATACGTCGCAGGGCATTCGCCTGCCATCCATTGTCCTCTGGCGCGATACCGGCTTCTTCAAGCAATGCCGCGCTACGGTGCTGCATGAAAACCTCAGCCAGTTGATTACCGATTGCCAGCGTCGGATTCAGGGCCTTTCCGGGATCTTGAAAGATCATCGCAATCCGCGCGCCGCGTATTGCGCGCATCTGCTCTGGTGCGAGTTTGAGCAAGTCTACGGTTTCACATCCGGTTCCGCCGCAGGCCGCGCATCCGTCCCCACCACACTGCGTGCAGGACGATCCTACGCGCGGTCGGAACAGAACTTTTCCTCCGGCAATTATCGCTGGCGGTTGCGGGATCAAATCGAGGAACGATCGCCCCGTCACCGATTTACCGCAGCCGGTTTCACCCACAAGGCCAAGCATTTCCCCATCGAGGATTTGAAAGCTGACCCCATCGACTGCGTGAACCTTGCCGCGCTTGCTGCCAAATTGAACGCGCAGGTCTTGCACCTCAGCGATCACGGGCGCGGTTGGCAGATCATGCGCCGTCATCAGCGTCCCTCCGTACGGGGGTCAAGGGCGTCGCGCAGCCCGTCTCCCACAAGATTAAATGCGAGCGCCCAGAGAAAGATCATCAAGCCGGGGAATGTGGATGCCCACCACCGACCCGAGGCAATCCCTGCCTGACCTTCAGAGACGAGCACGCCCCATTCTGCAATCCCTGATTCAGACAGACCGATAAAGCTGAGCGTTGCGCCGACAAGAACAATGTTACCCATGTCGAGTGTTGCTTGAACCGCAATCGGCGTGGATGCATTTGGCAGGATGTCGCGCCGAAAGATGCTAAAACGGCTGTCGCCCATTACCCGTGCGGCCTGCACATAGTCGGCCTGCCGGATCAGAATAATCTGGGCACGCATAATGCGGGCATACTTGACCCAGAACACGATACACAGCGACAGAATGATATTCGTGAAGCTTGGCCCTAAAATTGCCGCAACCGCTAGCGCGAAGATCAATTCTGGGATCGACAGGAAAATATCTACGATCCGCATCAGCGTCTCGTCGATCCAGCCACCGACGAGCCCCGCAATGGAGCCGATTGCGACCCCGATTACAACTGTGACGGAGACCACAACGAGCGACATTTGCAAGGATGTTCGACTGCCCCAGATGACGCCATAGAGCACATCTCCGCCTTGGTTTGTCGTGCCCAATGGATGGCCGGACGTCCCTGGAGGCATCCGCGTTGCCCCCCAGTCCCGTGGCATTTGATAGGCATCCGGCGTGTTGGGTGCTGACAGAAACGGCGCAAAGATCGCCATCGCCAACAGTAAGAAGATGATGATCATACCCAGTGCCGTTGCCGGATTGCTCATCAAGGACCGCAGCACATCAAGCCATCGGCGCAAACGTACCTGACGGGCACTTAATGGGGCCAAGATATCGGAGTTTGCCATGGCTTAATCCCCCAGCCGTACACGTGGGTCGAGCTTCGCATAAACGATATCGACGACAAGGTTTGCAAAGAGGAACAGGATCGATGTGAACAGCACATAGGTCATGATGGTCGCTTGATCGCCCCTGACAACGGCATCGGCCATCCAACGCCCGAGACCGGGCCAGCGGAAGATAATTTCTGCTGCGATTGCCCCTTGCATGAGAAAGGCAATTGTCAGGCCGATCACGGTCACTGTTGGCACCAAGGCGTTGCGTTTTGCGTGCCGGTTAAGCACCAAGCGTTCTGGCAGCCCTTTGGCACGGGCTGCGTCCACATAATCTTGCTGCAATTCCTCGATCAAAGTGGACCGCATCATCCGCGTGATTATAGCGACGGCCCCAAACCCGAGAGTGATTGACGGCAAAACAAGGTGCCATATTGCATCGAAAAACGCAGGTATACTGCCCGCAAGAAGTGCATCGAGCGCGTAGAACCCAGTAGGGTGGGCAATAGAATCCCAAATATCCGCGTCCGAGCGACCCACAGGAAACCATCCTAGATTTGCCCAGAACACGATCAACAGGACAATCCCGAACCAGAACAGCGGAAGCGATGCGCCTGAAACGGCAATGATCCGGGTCAGATGATCTTGCCAGCGGTTCCGCCGTTTTCCCGCAAAGACACCCAATTTCAGTCCAAGCCACACTGCGATAAGGGCCGAGAAGACGGACAATTCCATGGTTGCGGCAAACTTTTTCCAAAAGACTTCTGACACGGGGGCAGATGCCACTCCTGAATAGCCAAAATCACCCGAAAGTGCCCCTTTGGCCCAGTACCAGTATTGCACAACAAGTGGTTCATTCAGGTGAAACCGTTCTTCAAGGGCCGCAACCTCCGTGGCGTTCATTTCGTGACTTAGATAGACACCAATGGGAGAGCCACCGATCCGCGTTAGGGTGAACACAATGATCGAAACACCCACGATCAGCAGAGGCAGGATTAGCAGGCGGCGGATGACATAGTCTTGAATCTGCATGGGGCCTCCGGAAAATGCGAACAATCGTTGAAAGTCTCGTAGATACGGGGCCGACCTTTTTGTCGCCCCCGCGGTATCTCTAAGGGCGTTAGCCGCCAGTCTTGTCGAGGATTGCAAAGTTGATTGACGGGCGCGGCCATAGCGGCTGCAACACCATGTTTTCAATCCCGTCTCGGTAGGCTGTCACTGCCCCCTCTTGCGCACCAATGATCCACATCGGATCTGCGTAAAGCAGCGATTGAGCTTCACTGATAAGCCCAGCACGCGTGTCACGATCAAGTTCTACGGCGATTTGGTCGATCAAGTCAGCAATCTGATCAGGGTTTACATAGGCGTCACGAAAGCCATGGATTTCGCCCCAATCCCCATCAGGATGCACGTAGGTCATCAGGTAGTCGATCGGATCGGCCGCCGGGTCACCATTCTTCGCCCACATTGCATAGTTCACAGTTTCCGACGCAATCGATTCGTCAAAGACGGCTTCAGCCACACCAAGGACGTTGATCCGCATATCGGGGTTCAGACTTTCGATGCTGTCCTTGAGGATCAGGCATTGGATTTCGAACAATGAACCAGATTCCACAATAACAGTGGCAGTGAATCCCTCATCCCAGACGCCCGCTTCACGGAACAGACGTTCTGCTTCAGCAAGGTTCTGTGCGCCGTAGACTGGTGCGTTCGGATCGTGACCGAAGACGCCAATTGGCACATAATGTGGGTTGATCTCACCAAACCCGGCAAGGGCGCCCTGAACAAATGCGGTGTAATCGAAGGCGTGGTTAAAGGCCTGACGGATACGAACATCTTTAAAGAAATCTTCTGGAATTGTATCGCCTTCTGGCAAAGCCCCTTCGGGGACATTCATGTTGAACGCGATATGCAACGGTTCCAACAACAAACCTTCAGCGTAAATCTTGACGCCTTCTGCCCCTTCAAGGTCAGCGACGTAGGACGGGTCCGTTTCGATCGTGTCGAACTCACCGGCCCGCAGGCCAAGGACGCGCACATCTGGGTCAAGACCGAACTCCAGACGCACATCATCAAACGCTATGGTTCCCCAGTAGTCAGGGTTGACGCGAAGCGTCATGTTCTCTGTGCGGTTCCAGCTTTCGAATGTGTAGGGCCCGGTGCCAATCATGTTGTCACTAAGCAGCCCGTTAGACTCACCGTCGACTTCTTCGCCAGCGGCCTCAACCGCTTCTTGGCTGACAACCGACGCCGTCATCGTCAAAACGGCAGAATAAAGGAAACTTGCATCCACGTCGTTCAGCGTCACCTCGAACGTGTAATCATCCACGACCCGTGTTCCGGCGACGCGCTCGGACAGAATCTCATATCCAGAGCCCGGCAGTTCGAGATCGATGACCCGATCCCAAGAAAATTTCACATCGTCTGCGGAGAACGGTGATCCGTCATGAAACGAGACGCCTTGGCGCAGTGGGAACGTATAGGTCAGCCCGTCCGCAGATATCAGGCCGTTTTCAACCGTTGGTATCTCGGTTGCGAGGGCCGGGACCAAATTAGATGACGACGCGCCAACCGTGAGAAGGCGATCATAGACGTGGAAAATAATGGCTTCACCACCTTCACCGGGTTCGACCTCTGCTGGGTCGATTGTGGCGGGTTCTTCATCTGCACCATGAACAATTGTGTCCTGTGCCAGAGCGAATGCCGGCGTGAATAAAGCCAGCGTTGCGGCGCCGAGCATTGTTCGAATTTTCAATTTAAGTGGTGCAGTCATCTTAATCCTCCCCATGGCCGATTTGTCATCTTACTGTGCCATGAGGGTTTCCTCCGGCGCTGGATGACGACCCCTCGTATGGCGGCCCTACCATTCGGGAGTTTTGCTCGTTTTTTGCCGCTTAGAACGTTCAAATTCCACCCTTAGGGTGGTTTTTGTCTTTTCGGCAAACGTTTGCATTGATAAGCTGCAGCAACTTTGGACACCTGTCAACTGTCATGGAAACCCATAGCTAATACCTTTAAAACAAAGGAAATAATATGATTAATGAAGAGAATCAGATGGTGATCTCCGTGGAAGAGCACTTCATGGAGACCTCTCTTGCTCAGCATTTGGGTAAAGCGGCGTCGCCACCGGCCATTGTTTCGGATCGGCTCTACGATTTTTTTGACTTGCGGATCGCCGAAATGGATGCGGCTGGTATCGATAAACAGGTCCTGTCGCACCAGTCGCCGGGCAGCCAACGGCTACCCGATGACCTCGCGATTGGTGCCTGCCGCGAGGTCAATGACGCCCTAGCCAGGGTCATTGCACAGCGGCCTGACAGGTTTGACGGTTTTGCAATGCTGCCAACGAACCTGCCAGAGGCTGCGGCCGACGAATTGAGCCGAGCGGTCCTTGAAAAGGGTCTTAAAGGCGCGATGATCCATGGCATGAACCACGGTGAATTTTTGGACCTGCCATTCTACTGGCCCATCTTCGCGCGGGCCGAGGAGTTGGATGTTCCAATCTATATCCACCCCAGCTTGCCGGACAAAACAGTAACCGAACGCTACTACGCGCCCTATGATCAGACTCATTCCATGATGACGAAAGCGGCGTGGGGGTTTGGCATCGAGGCAGGGACACAGGTGGTGCGTTTGATCTTGTCAGGGCTGTTCGAGAAACATCCAAATCTGAAGATCCTTCTAGGACATCTGGGAGAGGCGATCCCCTTTTGGCTTGACCGGATCGATGAGTCCTTCTCACGACCCGGCAACCCTCCTTCGCACTTCGCAGAGGTGTTCCGCCGTAACTTCTGGATTACCACAAGTGGCTTTTTTTCGGATGCGGCGCTACGCTGTTCCCTGGATCAGGTCGGACTTGACCGGATTCTGTTTGCTGTCGATTACCCTTATGCAAACTCGAAGACAGGTGTCGATTGGTTGAAAGGAACCGATCTCAGCCAAGCGCAAAAAACGCAGATTTTCTCAGGGAACGCCCGCAGGCTTCTCAAGATGTAGGGCGGTGAGCCTTGGGGCGGCGACGCTGCCCCTAAAGACAGGTTCCACAGGCAATACGACGTGTTTGTCCGTCAGGTTGTCTGGATCGTCGATCAGTTGCATGAGCAGCTCAGCACTCCGCCGGCCTGCGGCTAGCTTGTCCACTTTAACGGTCGTCAAACCGGGTGGGATGAGTCTCAGGAACCCGTAATCATTGAATCCGGTGACGGAGACATCCTCAGGACAGGACAGGCCCATCTGCCGGATCGCTTCGAACACGCCAAGCGCCAATTGGTCATTGGCGGCGATAATGGCAGTCGGAGGACGGATGAGGGACAATAGCGCTTGTGCGCAACGTTTGCCATTTTTCTCGTCTAGTCTGGCGGCCTGGGCAATGTGGTATTCTGGGACATCCAATCCGTATTTTAGGGCCGCTGCGCGAAAAGCGGCAAGCCGAATAATGCCTGTCGACAGTTGTTCGGGCCCTGCAATATGGGCGATATCGGTATGACCAAAAGAAACAAGATGATCAAACATCTTGGCGATGCCGTCCGCATCGTCGTTGACCACGCCGGGCACGCTGTGATCTTCCAATGCCCTGTTGACCGTTACCAAGGGGACGCCCGCACGGCGCACTTCGTCCAGAATTGGATCGTCGCGTTCAACGGCCGCGTGGATGATCCCGTCAACACCGTGCTCCAGCAGAACGCCAACCATTTCTTGTTCGCGGTCGCGGCGCCCGTCAGTGTTTACAATGATCGACACGTAGCCCAAAGGTTCCAGCACCTTTTCGACGCCGCGGACAATGGGTGGAAAGAGAGGGTTCGAAATATCAGGAATTACCATGCCCACGGTCTTGGTGCGTTTTGTCCGCAGACCCGCCGCAAGTCTGTTTGGACGATAATTCATCCGCTTTGCCGCTTCTTTGATTTGCTGGACAACTTGTTCACTGAGGGACGCGCGTGTTCGTAGATCAAGGGCACGGCTCACCGTCGATACATGATAGCCTGTTTCTCTTGCAATATCTTTGAGAGTCACTGATCGCACGCCAAAGGCCTCATTCTAGGTTCAATTGGGTGGAACGGAGCTAAGAAGCCTCTTCGCGTCGTTCTGGTTAAGTACCCTTAGTTATAGAGTGGTGTCCACGCAACCTTTCTGTACAACTGTCGCGGACTGGCTCTGACCTTAAAGTCAGTGTCCATTCGGCCAGCATGACAACTAGCCGCGCGAACACTGTTGGCAGCGCGGTGCCCAGAGCCTTCAATTTCCTCGCGGCACTTTTCGAATGACGTTGATCGTGGGCAATCGCATTGCCGCAGATGTCGCTTGGTCTCATTTCACAACTGTCGACCCGCGCGCTCACCAAGACGCTGAAATGTATTGAGTTTCCATGAACTCCAGCATCCCTTCATGCCCACCTTCGCGTCCAAGGCCGGATTGCTTTGTTCCGCCAAACGGTGCGGCAGGATCGGAAACAAGTCCGCGGTTCAGACCGACCATGCCGTAATCGAGGGCTTCGCAGACTTGCAAAGCGCGTTTCATGTTTTCGGAGAAGACGTAGGCTACCAGCCCATATTCTGTGTCATTGGCGCGGGCGATTACGTCGTCCTGATCAGTGAAGGTCTGGATTGCGGCAACGGGGCCGAAGATTTCATCCGCGACGCAATTGGCGTCCTGAGATACGTTCGTCAGAACGGTCGGCGGATAGTAGAACCCGACGCCGTCTGGCGCTTTGCCGCCCAATTCAATACGCGCACCCTTTGCCACGGCATCGTCCACAAAGGCTGCGACCTGATTACGGGTGTCGGCGTTGACCAAAGGGCCAACGTCAACGGATGGGTCTGTTCCGTCGCCCATTTTCAAAGCAGCCATGGCGGCTGTGAATTTCGAGGTAAAGGCCTCGGCGATATCCGCGTGCACATAAAAGCGGTTTGCGGCGGTGCAGGCTTCCCCCAAGTTGCGCATTTTGGCGAGCATCGCGCCCTCAACAGCAACATCAAGATCTGCATCTTCAAACACGATCAATGGGGCGTTGCCGCCAAGTTCCATCGCCGGTTTCAGAACTTGGTCGGCAGCGGAGCGCAGCAATTTTCGCCCAACGCCAGTGGACCCTGTGAAACTGACAACGCGCACGCGCGGGTCGTGCAGCATATGATCGACCAGTGCGCCGGTTTTGCGCGACGGGAGGACATTCACGAGGCCCTTTGGCACGCCCGCCTCTTCCAGAAGC
>JBLHUT010000076.1:0-12526 GCA_047629975.1 Paracoccaceae bacterium | reverse complement strand
TGCCGATCTTGCGCGACATCAGGGCCTGCGTCGCCGGATCAGAGGCAAAGTTAATGAACTCTTCGGCCTCGTCTGATTTTTCGGACAATGCCGACAGACACCACGAGCCGTAATCCTGCGGATTGCCCTCTTTGGGGAACAGCGACTTGATCGGAAAGCCGTCCATCGCCATCAATTGCGCCACGTCGTGGAAGTATAGCCCGCCAACCACATCAAGGTTCTTCATCGCCTGCTCCATCTGGCTCTCGGCAGACCACCACAGCGCCACGTTCGGCTTGATTTCAGCAGCCTTCTCGATCAGCGCAACAACGCCGTCACGTGTGCTGAACGTTTCGACCCCGTCAAAGAACGTGGCCGCAACGATATCAAGAAACTGGCTGTTGAAGTTCTTGGACAGTCCCAGACTTGCCTCGAAACGCGAGCTGTCCCAGAATTCGGCCCATGAGGTCGGGGTTTCGACCTCGTCGGGGTTGATCACCATCGCCGAGAACCACGCCATTGCGCCCACGCCGACCGACCCGCTGGCGTCGTCGAACACAAAATACCCGTCCATGTTGGAGGCATTCGGAATGCGCGCCATATCGTAAGGCTTGAGCAGCCCGCCCACCCGCGACGCCTTGATCATCGTGTCGCGCGAATAAAGCGACACATCCGCTGGCACCGTCCCTGCGGCGGCGGCCTGCTGCATCGTCACAAGCCAGTCTGTCGAATTGGGCTCGGTCACACTTTCGACAGTAATTCCCGTGGCTTCGGTAAAGATCGGATAGACGTGTGATTTGAAGCTGTTCTCGAAGTAGCCCCCGTAAGAACCAACCTTCAGGCTGCGGCTTTGTGCCAGCAAAGGCGTGCCGATAAAGCCGGCAGTCGCACTCAGACCCGCCAGTCCGGCTGTACCTTTCAGAAGCGAGCGGCGGGTGATTGTTCTGTTTGTGATGGGCATGGGTCATTCCTTTTTATGGTCCACAAACCGCCGTCGGACCTGTGCCAAAAAACAGCCAGACGTGTCGCGGGTCAGGTTTCATAACCTTGTCGCGCGCCGCTCTTGTCCACGCCAAATGAGGTCAAAGGGACAACCCATGCACAAAACTGTTCAAAAATTAACCAGATGTTTAGCATTCGGTCGATTTCACAGGCTTTATCAGTTTGGCGGCCTTTTGATCGCGTGCTTTGCTTTCCCTTGCGGGGCCACGGACCGCATGTTCGACCCTGTTGCGGGTATTCACAGGAGCGTTCAATGGTGAGCGAAGATCAAACAGGGCTGACACTGGAGGACGCCGCACTGCCGGTGGTTGACCTCGCCGGATTGTTCACAGGCAACAGCGCCGACAGGCACGCCGTGGCGCGCTCTTTGGGCACAGCGGCACGCACGTCGGGGTTTTTCTACATCACCGGCCACGGCATTCCACAAGACCGGATAGACGCGGTGCTGGCCGCCTCGAAGGCATTCCACACCAGTCCGCGCAGCTTCAAGATGCGCAACTGGGCCGGGTTCACCACACATCACCGCGGCTATGTCCCGTTCGAAGAGAACGGATCGACCTTTCCCAAAAGCATCAATTTCAACGAGGCGTGGGATATGTCGTTCGAGGCCCCCGCCACACATTCCGATCACGTCGCAGGCTGGCGCATGACGGGGCCCAACGTCTGGCCCGATATCGACGGCTGGAAAGACATTGTTCAGGGCTATTACGATGCGGTCTTTGCGCTCGGGCTGAACATGCTCGATACGCTGGCGCTTGAACTTGAAGTCGACCCTGCGGACCTGCGGCGTGATATTACCACGCCCACGTCGCAAATGCGCCTGCTGCGCTATGTCGAGAATGACATGCCCGCCAACAAGGATCTGGTCGGCATCGGTGCGCATTCGGACTTCGAATGCTTCACCATCCTGTTGCAGGGCGGTCCGGGGCTTCAGGTCATGAACGCCGACGACGTCTGGATCGAGGCGCCGCCCATCCGCGGGGCGTTCGTGGTGAACATCGGCGATATTTTCGAAACGTGGTCAGGCGGGCAATTCAAATCCACCCAGCACCGCGTCGCCAATATCGGTCGCGAGCGGTATTCCATTCCGTTGTTTTTCGGCTTGGACTATCATGCTATCGTCCAGCCACTGGAGAAGTTCCGCACGCCCGAAACGCTTGCGAAATATCCCCCCATGAAAGCTGGTGAGCATCTGATGAAAATGACGATCCCCACGTTCCGCTATATGGCAGATGCCCGCGACAAAGGCACGTTTGTACCCGATTACGAGATCCCCGAGGAAAGCCCTTTCAAGCGCGAAGCGCGCCCTCCGGCGGCGGAGTAGACCATGTCAGACCCGCATCCCGATTTTGCCGACGCACCGCTGCCGCAGCTTGTGACGCTGGGCGCGTTCCACCTGTCGCCGCTCACGCAGGACTGCGTAGAGGAGGATTTCGAGGCCGTTACCGCCTCGGCTGCTCTTTTGTCAGGTCTGTTCGGCGGGGCGTGGCCGGCGGGTCTTACCTTTGCGGACAACGCCACCGACCTGCATTGGCACAAGCGCGAGTTTTCAACCGCGCGCTCGTTTGCGTGGGTCGTACGGGACGCGGCAGGCAGATATCTGGGCTGTGCGTATCTGTACCCCGACATCGGTGCACGCGGGCGCGGCAAGGGCTATGTCTGGTTGCGCGAAGGCGTCGCCAGCCCGCAGGCGACAGGCGATCTTGCGGGGCGGTTCACGGCGTTCCTGTCGGATCACGGACTGCCAGCCGCGCGATATCCGGTCGTGCATCCGTGACCGCACCCGTTTGCACGCCCTATCCCGACACGGCCCCTGCTTTTGTTGTCCCGCCGATCACTTTGGGCATTTGGCAAGCCTCGGGGAATGCGGGCGACATTGCCGGTAATCTCGCTGACGTCGCAAAAGCCGCCCGAACCGCACGCGACGGCGGTGTTGATTTGTTGGTGTTTCCGGAATGCTTCCTGACGGGGTATCTGACCAAATCCCCCGTGCCGCCGATTGCCGCGCAGGTTACCCAAGATGTCCGCGACGCCCTGATCGGTATTTCAGCAGCAACCGGCGTGGCCTTGGTCGTCGGCAGCTACGAAGCCGACGACGCGGCGGTCTACAACTCGGCCTTTTTCGTCACCCCCTTTGACGGATTGGTCGCCTGCTACCGCAAACGTGCCTTGTTCGGCCCGTGGGAGAGCGCGCAATTCACCCCCGGCACGCAGCCTGTCGTCGTGACCTATCTGGGCCTCAGGATTGGCATCGCGATCTGCTTTGATGTCGAATTCCCCGAAATCATCCGACAGACCGCCGCATCGGGGATCGATTTGTTGGTGGTGCCGACCGCGCTGAGCACGCCGTTCGAGGCCATACCACAATTGATGGTGCCAACGCGGGCGATCGAAAACCACATCTTTATCGGCTATGCCAATCGGGTCGGCACGGATCACCTGAACCGCTATGCTGGCGAAAGCGTCATCGTCGGCCCCTCGGGCGCGGTGCTGGCCCACGCGCCGGACCAGCACACCGGCCTGATTGCCGCCCGGATCGACCCCTCGGAATGTGCGGCCCTGCGCAAGGTATTCGACTATCACACCGCCCTCAAAGCGCTGGGAATGTCAGACTGACACGCAGGCCTTTTTGGTCCGCGGGCTTTTCTGGCACGATCCCGTCGCCCAGCTCCAACCGTGCGTCATGCAACTGTGCGACCACCCGCACAAGGCTCAGGCCAAGCCCGCTGCCCTGTGTGCTGCGACTTTGCTCAAGCCGGTAAAGACGGCGCAGAACATTTGCGCGCTCGGCCTCGGGGATGCCGGGGCCGGTGTCGCGCACACTCAACCGTACCGTGTCGTCAACAGGTTCAACGCGTACCTCGATCGCGCTGTCAGGCGGAGTGTGGCGCAGGGCATTCTCGATCAGATTGGCGAAAACCTGCCCCAGCAGGCCCTTGTCCCCCGACACCACCGCCGGGCCGGGCGGCGCAGTAAAGCTGAGCCGGTGATCGCTATCCTCAGCCGCGGGACCGTAAACCTCGACAAAATCGGCCCCCAGCCGTCCAAGATCGACAGGCGCAAAGCGGGATTTCGGACTGCCGCCCTCGATCTGTGCAATCTGTAAAAGGGCCTGAAATGTCGTCACGATCCCGTCGGTTTCGGCCCCCGCCTGCGCCACGATTTGCGCCGCCTGCGCAGACAATCCGCCGGTTTCGCGCAGCCGGTTGAGCAAAACCGCCACCCGCTGGATCGGGGTCTTGAGGTCATGCGCAATATCCGCCGACACTTGTTTGAGCACCGACACAGAGGTTTGCTGCGCCTGCGCCATCCGGTCCACCCGCGCCGCGATATTCGACAGGTCATCCAACCGCCCCGGCATCTCGGGGGTGCGCGCGCTTAGATCACCCGAAGTCAACTTGTCCAACGTCCCCTCAAGCGCCTCGATCCGGCGCCCCGAACGGCGCGCAATCACCATGCCACTCAACAAGGTAATCGTGCCCGTCGGCAAAAGGCTCATCAAAAGGATATTGCGAAAGGTCTCGCGCAGATCCCACGTCTGCTGCAAGTTCGTAGCCAACGTCAGCCGCCCGCCGTGGATCACCGCCGACAGCGCAAGGAACTCTCCCCCCACAGGCGACGGGTTGTTGCCGGGGGTAACAACCTCGAACCCGTTTTGCGATTGCACGATCAGCCCGTTGCCGAAATGGCGCCCGTCGCGCGAACGGTAGCTCAGGATACGGGTCGCAGGGTCGATCGCTTCGGCCTCTGCCGCCACAAGTGTGGCCAGCGCGCCAGCCGTGGGAGCAGCCCGAAACCCCGCCAGATCCTGCGTCAGGCTGGTGCGGATCGTCTCTTCGATGGACGTGCGGATGACGTAGAACGCCCCGCCAAGGCTCAGCAGGCTCACACAGGTGAACAAAACCACCAGCGCCAGCGCCATGCGCATCGGCGTCGACCGCCACAGCCACTTCATCGGCGCGACCATCACTGCAAGCCCCCGGACCGGCACCGCACAGACGTGTTCATGGCCCTAGTCCTCAATCCTGTATCCGGCACCGCGCACGGTTTTGATCAGCTCTGTCGCAAAAGGTTTGTCGATTTTGGCCCGCAGGCGGCTGACGTGGGTTTCGACAACATTCGTCTGCGGATCGAAACTGATGTCCCAGATGGCTTCCAAAAGCATCGTGCGCGTCTGCACCCGCCCCTTGCGCCGCATCAAATGCTCCAGCAGGGCAAATTCACGCGGCAGCAGGTCGATCTCGACGTCGTCGCGCACCGCACGTCGCCGGATCAGATCAAGCGACAGACTACCAGCCTTCAGCACAATCGCCTCTTCCTTGATTTGCGGGCGACGGGCAAGCGCGGCCACACGCGCGGACAATTCGCCAAACGCAAACGGTTTGACCAGATAATCGTCACCGCCCGCGGTCAGCCCGTCAATCCGGTCATCCACACCGCCCATCGACGTTAGAAAAAGCACCGGAAGGTTGTTTTTGGCCCCGCGCAGTGTCTTGATCAGCGACAGCCCGTCAAGGCCGGGCAGCATCCGGTCAATGATCGCCACGTCATACGCACAGGTCGTGGCCTGGATCAGGCCGGCGCGCCCGTCCGGCACCAGATCAACGGCATGCCCCTCTTCGCGCAATCCTTGCGCGATATAATCGCCAGTCGTCTTGTCGTCCTCGATCACCAGAAGTTTCACACTGATTTCCCCGCTTGCTCGATTATCGTCTGTTGCCCGAACAGACCCCCGAAGGGCTTGCGCCGCTGCACTCAACAGGTCGTGTCGTGGCGATTACAAATCTGCAAGGTTCTGTCCTTTGTTGCAGCATCATAACACCACACCTCAGCGTAACATGCATTACCGTCCCAGCACACGCAGAGCCTTGCACAGGTTGCGAACTATGCCTGATTTGCCTGCACACAATGGACACGCACGACTTGTTTACCCCCGATCGGGCACAGCGCCGATAAACGGCCGGTGCGGGCGCAGTACGGGCTTGGTGCGGGGGCCTCCCCACTTTGAGGTGACGCAAGGACAAGACATGCTCGAAACGACTTGAACAGACGACTCCGGCGAGTCATTATCTCCAAAGTAGCATCTGCCTGCCGTGGCAAAAGGATAACCTCCGCCGAATGTCTGTTTCCGACCATGATCTTGCGCTCATCCGGCGCGACTGGGCCGTTGTGGCCGCTGTACCGACCGAGACCGCGCGCATATTTTACGCCCATCTGTTTCGCCTTGATCCCAGCACAAAGCCCCTCTTTCAAAGCGACATGGCCGTTCAGGGGCGCAAGTTGGTCGAAACATTAGGGTTTATCGTCGACAGCCTTGACGACCTTGATTCGATCGTGCCCATCGCCCGCGATCTGGCAATACGCCACGTCGCCTACGGTGTGACAGCCGACCAGTATCAACCGGTCGGCGCCGCCTTGATCCGCACACTAAAAGACCTCGTCGGGCCCAATTTCAGCAAAGAAGCCGAGGCCGCCTGGGCGGGCGTCTATACGACCCTCGCCAACGAGATGGTCACTGCGGCTCATCCGGAATCACGACCCTGACGTCACATCCCGCAACGCAATCCTATCCTTTCGGATAGGCAGCTATACGTTTGCGCACCCGAAAATCATATCCAAGCTGATACAAACGGGATCAGCATTGCATGCAGGAGGTTACCGCGGTGCAGATTGATATCCTAGAAGCATCAGGCCCCACAGCCGCAAACGATCTGGTTGCACAACTGGAGGCGCTTGCTAAAGAGCGAGGGCAAATGCCGGATTTCGCATCCGTGCATTATAACTGCCTGATAAATCCGGAACCGGTCATGACTTCGCTGGCCACTGCCGGAACAGCAGCCATCGGCGCAAGTTCGTGTGGCGGTGCGATGACCCACACCGGCACCACCACCGGCCTGTCGGCCTTTTGTTTGAGCGACGGGGGCGGCGATTACGGCGTATGCTCACTGGCGTTTGATGAAAAAGACCCCTTTGACGTTGCCGCACGTGCCACAAAGACCGCGTTAAGCCATGCAAACCGCGCCGGTGAAAAGCCCGAGATGATATGGCTTGCGGTCACGCCGGGCTGCGAGGAAAGGGTGCTGCTTGGCATCGAATCCATCGTTGGAGAGGATACCCCGATCGTTGGCGGATCAGCGGCAGATAACGATGTCTCGGGCCAGTGGTCAGTCTTGAGCCCCGACGGACGGCACACAAGCGGCATAGCGGTTGCGGTTTTGTTTCCCACCGGCACCGTCTCGATAGCGTATCAAAGCGGATATGTACCCACGCAGATCACCGGCACCGCGACACAGGTTACCGACAGAATTATTCGTGAGATCGACAACCGCCCCGCCGCCACGGTCTATTCAGACTGGACAAAAGGGGCCGTGCCCGGCACGGTCGAACCGAGACACAGCACGCGCCCGATCCTGTCGCAAAGCACATTCTTTCCTCTTGGCCGCCCGATGGCCTCTGACGGAGACGACATCGAGTATCTGCTTGCCCACCCCGCAACGCTGGATGACGCAGGCGGCGTGCATATGTTTGCCAACATCGAAGAGGGTGAGCCCCTTACCCTGATGAACGGCTCCACCGAGGAGCTGGCCACCCGGGCAGGGCGCGTCGCGTCGCTTGCCAAGGCAACATCGGGTACGTCCAACACACAGATCGCAGGCGCGCTTGTGGTTTATTGCGGCGGGTGCCGGTTGGCGCTTGGAGATGAGGTTGAAACTGTTGCGCGCACGTTACGCGACGAAATGGGGACAAATCCTTTTTTGGGGGTCTTTACCTTTGGTGAACAAGGACCAATGGTTGGTCATGGCAACCTGCACGGAAATCTGATGATCTCTGCCATTATTTTTGGACATTAGAAAATGAGGGGTTCAACTAAAATCATGCCCCATCACGAGCGCCTGAGAGAGGCTGTTGCAGAGCTGCGGGTTCTGCGGGAGCGCGAAGAACAGCGGCTTTCCCAAGCACGAACCATTCTTGAATGCATCGAGAAATTCACCACCGCAAAATCCCCCGAAGCAGGGCTGAATGCGCTGATCGCCGCCATGAAGTCGCTATTTCATGCCGATGCCATACTGGTGCTGCAGATTGCGCCGAATCAGACCACCCCCCCCGGTGGCCCCGCCCTGCCTTCTGGTCAGGTGCGCGCCAACGTCGTGATCGGGGATGCAGCCGTCGATATCGGCACATCGCGGGTGGTGCAAAAAACCCTGTTCTCGAAGCCGCGCAACCTTACGGATACTTCTGCTCTGGAGCAGTGGGACCGTGACACCGGCCTTGGAGGATATAGCAGCGCCTTGATTGCGCCGTTTACGGGCGCAGACGGCAGTTGTTATACTGTGTGCTGCCTGCGGGTCAAAAATCGCGGCTTCCAAAAGGCCAAACTGCCGCTTCTGGAACGTCTGGTGGGGCTGGTCGTACAGGCCATTCACGGGCGGACGATGTCAGCCCAGAACGAGCTTTTGGCAGCCACAATCCAGGGATCTTCGGCTGGATTCTCCATCGTGGACGCCACTCTCCCCGATATGCCACTCATCTATGTCAACGCTGCTTTCGAGGCTCTGTCGGGGTATTCTGCCTCTGAAGTTCTGGGCCGCAATTGCCGGTTTCTAACCGCCGAGCAGTTCGATTCACCCGAACGCACGCGCCTGCGCAAGACAGTCGCCAGCAAGGGCGCGGGGCGATTCTTGTTGCGCAACGTACGCAAGAACGGAGAACCGTTCTGGAATGATGTGACGCTGTTTCCTGTCACCGATGAAGATGGCGTCACCCGCAATCTTGTTGCCACCCAGAACGATGCCACGATACACATTCAGGCCCAAGCCGAGCGGGACCAGACCCGCCACCGGATGGAGCAGGCCATGACCAACACCGCCGATGCGTTTCTGATGCTCGGCGAGCGTGACGAGGTACTGTACGCCAATGACGCCACACGGGTGTTTTTTCCCTCTGCCGGGGTCAACTGGCGCAAGGGCAGTGCGTTTCGGCAGAACTGGGCGGCCTATCTTGAACCGTTCATCGGGGTAGGCTCACCGCTGACGGCGACCTTGACCAAACCCGACCTTCACGGGTTGGCAGAAATTCCTTTGGGGCGCGAGCTCAATTTACCTGACGGGCGCACGATGCTTATTCGCGCGCGCAAGATCTCTGACGGGACACTTGTGGTCTCGGCCACCAACGTCACCCCGTTGAAAACCGCCAATGCCCTTTTGAAACAACGCCTTGCCGCGATCGAAACCGCGTTTGACGGCATTGCCATCGCCGATCCCGAGGGGCGGTTGCTGTACCTTAATCCGGCGGCGGCGCAGATGCTTGATCTTGACAAACATCAAAGCGGGCTGGGGCGCAAATGGCCAATGCGCTACTCCGATCCCGCGCTTCCAAAAGACCGCGACAGTTATACCGTGACCCTTGCGCGCACCCGCACGAGCGGAGCAGAGGCCGTGCACGAAATCACTCTGACACCGTTGGAGACAACAGGGTCGGTGATCATTTTTCGCGACATCACCACGCGGGTCGAGACAGAGCGGCGCGAGGCAGAGCTGCGTCTGGCTTTGTCGCAATCCCAAGGCCGCGAGGCTCTTTCGCAGCTGGCCGCCGGCGTTGCCCATGATTTCAACAACCTGTTGTCCGCAATTAACGGATCGGCCACGTTGATCTCGCTTGAGCCGTCCGCCACAAAAGAAGTGCGCGAGCATGCCGACAGGATCAACAGGGCTGGCAACCGCGCCGCAAAACTGGTCAATCGTCTGCTGGACCTTGGCGGCACACACAAGACCGACACCGCCTTTGATTTGCGCGCCGCGCTGGTTGATCTGCCCGCTCTTGTGGAGACCAGCCTGCCGGAGGGCGTGCAATTGACGCTCGATCTTGGGGACACGGAAATGCTGATGGCGGGGGATCCGGGCGAAATGAGTCAGGTCGCCGTCAACCTGATCCTGAATGCCCGCGACGCGATTGTTCCTGCCCACGGTTCGATTACCCTGCGTGTCACGACCTATAAGACCGACATGTCAGAGACCCTTCAGGTCGGCGTGCTCGAGGCCGGTCGCTCCTTTGCCAGACTCGACATTGCCGACACCGGAACCGGGCTTGATCCGGACGTTCTAGAGCAGATCTTCGAGCCCTATTTCACCACAAAAGGCGACCAAGGCACCGGCATCGGGCTGGCCATGGTCGCGATGCAGACAACCGCACTGGATGGCGGGGTCAGCGTACGCTCTGTCAAAGGCGAAGGTACCGTCGTTTCGGTGTTCTGGCCCCTTGCCAGCAAGGATACACCCATCGCACATTCCGACCACCAACTGCTGGATGTCGATAGCCTGAAAGGGCAGACCATCTTGCTGGTGGATGACGAAATACAAGTGGCGGAGGTTTTGCAAAGCTTTCTTGAAAGGCTGGGGGCCGAGGTCGCCCTGTGCACAGATCCGCGTGACGCGGCCGAAGCCATTCAAGAGGATCCTGCCGCATGGACCGCGCTCATCACGGATTACGATATGCCGCACATGTCGGGCGGTGCTTTGGTCGAGCGCGTGCGCCGCGATGCCCCCGATTTGTCTATTTTCGTCGTCACCGCCCTTGCGCGGAGGCTTAACGATCCGCGGATTTTAGGTGCCGGAGTAAAAGGAGTGTTTGCAAAACCGGTCGACCTTGGGCAATTGTGCAGGGCGTTGGCACAAAGCGGTGCCACAACGACCACCTGAAGGGTTCTGCACCATGCGACTTCTTATTGCCGACGATCATGATCTTGTACGCGACACGCTCGCCGCGTTTCTCAAGGCCGAGGGTGATTTCGAAGTCACTGTGACCGAAGACCTGCACAAAGCTTGTGATCTGATCACAAGCACCGAAGCACCGTTCGATCTGGTTTTGCTTGATTACGGCATGCCGGGTATGGACGGGCTGAACGGGCTTGGCCGCGCGCTTGAACTCAGCAAGGGCAAACCTGTGGCCTTGATGTCGGGCATAGCCCCTAAAGCGGTCGCCAAAGAAGCGATGGAGGCCGGTGCCGTCGGCTTTCTTCCAAAAACGATGGGGGCCAAATCGTTGGTGAACGCCATCCGGTTTATGGCCATGGGCGAGAAATTCGTGCCGGTGGATTTCCTGAGCCGCGAAGAGACCGAGGTTGAAAATCCGCTGGCCAAAACACTCACTGCCCGCGAGCTGGATGTTCTGTCGGGGCTGTGCCGCGGACTTGCCAACAAGGAAATCGCCCGCGAACTGGACCTTCAGGAAGTGACGATCAAACTGCACGTCAAAACACTGTGCCGCAAACTGGATGCCAAAAACCGCACCCATGCCGCGATGATCGCAAAGGAGGCCGGTGTTTTCTGACCGGCCATCCTTTTTGCTCCTTTACCAACCGATACCGTTGTAGGCATTTGCCTTCGGGCATTCCTTGAACAACCGCACCACGTCGATGACGTTGAGATCACGCTGCAACATGGCCTGCGCCAGTTCGCTGCGATAGATTGCTTCGTTGTGGGTGACGATGATCGTGTCACACGTCTCGGTTACGTCGCGTACTTCGGCGCGGATCATGCCGGGCAGATCATCGGCAAGGGTGCGCAGACCGGCACTGGCGTGGCGCACATAAGCAAGCTGACCCGCAATCGGTGTTTCGGCGGTGATGGCGGTGTCATGGGCGACAACTTCGATACCCTGAGCGGTCAATGCGGCGATGACTTCGAGGATCGGGCTTTCGCGCAGATCATCGGTGCCCGGCTTGAACGCAAGCCCGAGAATGCCAACACGCTTTGCACCGGTTGCAAGCGCCATGCGTGTGGCCTCGGCGATCTGGACATCGTTGGAACGGCCAAGATTCTCGATCAGGGGCAGGCTTACACCGGCGGCCTTGGCGATATGGGCCACGGCGCGGACCTCTTTGGGCAGGCACGACCCGCCAAAGGCAAAGCCCGGCTTGAGGTAATATGGCGACAGGTTCAATTTTGTGTCCTGCACGAAGACATCCATCACCGCGTGGCTATCAACCCCTTGGGATTTGCACAAACGCCCGACTTCATTGGCAAAACAGACTTTGGTCGCGTGCCAGACATTATCGACATACTTGACCATCTCGGCGGTTTCGATCGAGGTGATCAACGGCTTGTCGTCAACGGGGGCGTAGATGCCGCGCAGGATCTGTGCCGTCTGCTCGTCGGTCGCGCCGATCACTGTTTTGGGCGGCGCGTAGAAATCCTCGACCGCGACGCCTTCGCGCAAGAACTCCGGATTAAAGGCAACACCGAAATCAAGGCCAAGCGTCTTACCTGACAGCTTCTCGAGGATCGGCGTCATCACATTCATCGTCGTGCCTGGCGGGATAGAACACCGCATCACAAAGACGTGGAAACTTGTCTTGTCCGCAAGCCCTTCGGCCATCGAGCGGGCTGCTGCCTCGATATAGCGGTAATCACAGCCGCCATCGGCCGCTGTCGGCGTGCCGACCGAGACAAAGGTCACATCGGTGTCGCGCACCGCTTGGGCCAAATTGTCGGTGGCCGAAACAAGCCCTGCCGCGACGCCTTCGCCCAACAACTTGCCCAGATCTTTT
>JBLHUT010000075.1:0-12616 GCA_047629975.1 Paracoccaceae bacterium | reverse complement strand
GGGGCACTTTCGTCGCCAAGGTTCTGGCGGGCGGGGCGGAGGGCAGCCTTCAAAAACTGCTTCAGAAGCGGTTTACAAAAGTGTCGAATGTCAAACCTCCGGCCAGCCGGTCGGACAGTTCCGAGAAATTTGTGGTGGCCACGGGTTTTCGCGGTCGTCTGGAGGACGAGGACGAGACCGGCGGCGAGGCCTGAGAAGGGGGCCTGAAGCGACACCTGAAACGGGGCTACAGCCTGACACGAGGGGCGAAGTGGTCTCTCAGGCGACTCCATGTTTCGGTATCTGACGCGGCCAGCATGGCGCCGGATTGCAAGGTGGGAACATAGGCGCGCCCGTCGAGCATACGTGCCACGCCGCCTGCCTCTGTGACAATCAAGGCTCCGGCGGCATGATCCCACGGTTTCAGCATCCCCGTGAGCATGAAACTGACCCGACCGGAGGCCAGCGTGCGGTACTCGTGACACGAACAGCGCAGGCTCAGAACGCGCCGGAAGGCTGGAAACCCTTTGGCAATCGCTTCTTGCCGGCCTTTGGGAAATAACGCCAGCGACAAAAAGCCGGTCATGTCGGAAATGGCCGTTGCGGGGCTGACAGAAAGTTTCTGGGCCGGTGCATGGGGCCGACAGTACCACGCGCCCGCGCCGCGTCGCGCCATGATCCAGTCATCCATAAGCGGGTCATAAAGCAGGCCGAATTTTGTTTCACCGTTGAGGGTGATCGCCAGAATAACGCCGAATGTCGTCAGACCGCTGGCGAAATTCCATGTGCCGTCAACAGGGTCTATTATTACACACAGGCCCGGCATGGCGACGCGGTCCAGTACCTCTGGCGTGCTGGCGGCGGCTTCTTCACCCAGGATGCGCGCGTCGGGCATGATCCTGGAGATCGCCGTCGAGAGCCGCGCCTCCATGGCAATATCTGCTGCTGTTACAAGGTCGTCAGGCGCGGATTTCGAAGACACGTCTTGGGGTGCCAGCGTGCGGAACCTTGGAATAATCTCTGAACGGGCACTCTCGCGAACGGAACGGATCAGGTCGTCAATCACCTGTTTGGTCAATGTGTTGATTGCACAGTTCAAAAGACTTTAGCCGGTCCAGACCCGAACCGGACCGCAATCCATGTGCACAAAATTGGACCGTGCATACCGTCCGACACCGCCTGCCTCGCATTTGGCCGCGGCACTCGCCATCTGTTTCACGGAGCGCGTCGTCAGCCGCAAATCCGCAGCTTGACCTGTCATGTGAAGGGATTTTTTAGCAACACCACGCGACTTGGAACGCAACATGGCATTGGTTTGCGGTGTGCGGTATCCCGAAAGCAGCAGATAGGGTTCCGAAATATCCATCAGATTGTGAGCCGCCGCCATGATGTCAAGTGTCCGCAGGTCCATCGAGGTCGACTTGTCCCGACGCCAGTCGCGCATGAAGTGGTTTATCTCTTTGACGGCGTCTTTGATGTAATCGCCTTCGATCCAGTAAATCGTATCAAGACTTTCACCGGTCCGTCCCGAATACATCCGAATGCGCCGGATGTCGCCTGCGCCCCGGACAAGCCCGAAAGCATTGGCAAATGTCGGTGCCGCACAGACAGCCGTTGCCGCAAAAACGCCCAGCAGCCCCCGGCGCGTTACCCCGTTCGAATCTGTCATAGTGCCTGTCCCGTCGCCCACGCCGCATTAACAGCGGCTTTTTTGTCAACTTGTCCCACGATACCCATAGCTATGTCACAACCCGATTCTGCGGCCAAGGGGACAATCGGACAACCCTTCACCTGTTGGCTCAACTAGGCAAGAACTTGCTTAATTCGGGGCTAATTTTACTGATGCAGCACCCGTTTTTGACAAATTTGCACAAAAACAGCCTTAAAGACCCCGAGTGTGTGCCAGTGCAGATGTGCAGGCACCGACGCATGATGTAACTGCGCAACCCGAGCGCAGATTAAAACGTGTTGCCGCATTCGTGAATGGATTGTTTGTTAACCCTCTGAAACGATAATCGGTATTGTGTTTTGTTGATTGAGGATTTTTTTATGCTTTCAAATCATGTTCGCAGGCTGTTGCCCGTTTGTTTGACTGCCCTTGCCGTGTGCATGGCGCCGGTCGCTGCCAAGGCACAGGTCACGGGATTTATGCAATCCGTCGCTGAGATGGCTGCAAAAGACAGGTCGCTGGCCACCTTTTATAAAGACAACGGATACGAGGCGATTTTCACAGGCGCCGATGATGCGTCACGTCGCGGGGCACTTTTGAAGGTGTTGGCGCGGGTGCGGGATCATGGCTTGCCAGTGGCGCGATATGATGTTGCAACGCTTGAGGCCGCTTTTGAAACAGCAAAATCCGCGCGGGACCGGGGCCGTGCCGAAGTGCTTGCGGCGTCTATGTTCGTGGCCTACGCCCGCGATGTGCACTCGGGGGTTCTGACGCCGTCGCGGATCGACGAAGGCATGGTGCGCAAGGTAACGCGGCGTGATCCGGTAGAGTTTCTGGAGGGGCTGGTTGCCGGCGATCCGGATGCCTTTTTACGGTCACTGGCGCCCACAGCACCTGAATACGCCCGCTTGATGAAGGCAAAATTACGTCTTGAGGCGCGGGTTGCCTCGGGGGGGTGGGGTGCCGGGATTGCGGACCGAAAGCTTGAACCCGGCGACAGTGGCACATCGGTCGTGGAGCTGCGCAACAGGCTGATCCGGATGGGATACCTGGATCACAGCATTTCGACGCAATACGACGGTACTTTGCAGGCCGCTGTGCAGCAGTTCCAGATTGACCACGGGCTTGCGCCGGACGGCGTTGCCGGAACCGGAACGATTACCGAGATCAACCGCCCCGCCGAAACCCGCCTGGAGCAGGTCGTGGTCGCGATGGAGCGTGAACGGTGGTTGAACAAGCCCCGGGGAGACCGGCATGTTCTGGTCAATATCACTGACTTTACGGCAAAGATCGTGGATGACGGCAAGGTGACCTTCCAAACCCGTTCGGTGGTGGGGGCGAACACAAGCGACAGGCGTACGCCGGAATTCTCGGATATCATGGAGCACATGGTGGTCAATCCGACCTGGAATGTGCCGCGCTCTATCGCCACCAAGGAATATCTGCCGATGTTCCAGAAAGATCCGAATGCGGCGGCACATCTGAATCTGCTCGATGGTGCAGGGCGTCTGGTTAGCCGGGCGGATGTTGATTTTTCCACCATGACCGCAAAGAATTTCCCATTTGACGTCAAGCAGCCACCAAGCCGGTCAAACGCGCTTGGTCTGGTGAAGTTCATGTTTCCGAACCGCCACAATATCTATTTGCACGACACGCCCGCAAAAAGCCTGTTTAGCCGCGAGCGGCGTGCTTTCAGCCACGGATGTGTCCGTTTGAGCGATCCGTTCGATTTTGCCTATGCGCTGCTGGCTGTACAGGAAGAAAACCCCAAAGCGGTCTTTCAACGGGTGCTGGCCACGGGGCGTGAGACGACCTTGCCGTTGAAGATCAAGGTGCCGGTGCATCTGATTTACCGCACGGCGTTCACACAGGCCAAGGGGCGTATCAACTTCCGGCCCGATGTATACGGGCGTGACGCCAAGGTTTTTCGGGCTCTTGAAGATGTCGGGGTGGAATTGGGGGCCGTTGGCAGCTAATCCTTCGGGACCCAATCCGGAGTAGCTCAATGGCGTATCGTATCAGTGAGATTGCCCAACGCCTGGGCGCGCGGGCCAGTGGCGATATAGACATGGTTGTATCGGGGGCCGCGGAGCCGGGTTACGCGCGCGCCGACCAACTCGCGCTTGCGATGGACCCGCGCTATGCCGAGGCGTTGTCGCGGGGGGCGGCGCAGGCGGCGATGCTTTGGGACGGGGCGGATGCCGGCGATTACAACCTTAGGGCTGCTATTTTCGTGCCGCGCCCGCGGTTCGCCATGGCTGGCCTCACGGCTATGATGGACACCGGCCCCCAGATCGCAACGGGCATTCACCCCAGTGCCGTTATCGACCCGACGGCCCAGATCGGCGACGGGGCCGCGATCGGGCCGCTGGTCGTGATTGGTGCGCGGGTCCGGATCGGCGCGCGCGCGCGGATTGCGGCTCTTGTCAGTATTGCGGCGGATGTTGTGATCGGACACGATGCGCTTGTTCTGGAGGGTGTGCGGATCGGCGCGCGTGTGCGCATCAAGGACCGTTTTACCGCGCAACCGGGGGCTGTCATCGGCGGCGACGGGTTTTCGTTCGTGACCCCTGAAACAGGCGCCGTCGAGGCGGTCAGGGCCTCGCTTGGCGATGCACAAGGCCACCGGCAACAGGCCTATGCACGCATCCATTCGCTGGGGGCGGTGCGCATCGGAAACGATGTCGAAATCGGGGCGAATTCGTGTATCGACCGGGGTACTGTGGCGGACACGGTGATCGGGGACGGTACCAAGATCGACAATCTGGTACAGGTCGGCCACAATGCAAAAATCGGCCGCGATTGTCTGTTGTGCGGGCAGGTCGGTATTGCCGGATCTACCGAACTGGGGGACAGGGTTGTTCTGGGCGGGCAAGTCGGTGTTACCGACCACCTCAGGATCGGGAATGACGTGATCGCGGGGGCCGGGACCTTGTTGCGCACCCATCAACCGGCTGGGCGCGTGATGCTGGGCAACCCGGCAATGCCGATGAAAGAGAGCATCGAGGCCTATAAATCCTTACGTCGTCTGCCCAGGCTGCTTCGAAAGGTTCTTTCCAAGGGCGCGCCAAGCGACTAGATCAGCGGTGGCAAGCGAAGGAGACAGGTAGTATGTCGAACAGCGTTGAAGACACCATTATCAGGATCATTGCGGAGCAGGCTATTCTGGAGCCTTCGGACATCGCGCGTGACTCAACTCTTGCGGATCTGGGCATCGATAGTCTTGGTCTGGTCGAGAGTATCTTTGCGATCGAAGAGGCGTTCGATATCTCGGTGCCGTTCAACGCCAACGAGCCTGACAAGACCGATTTTGACATTTCGTCGGTGCAATCCATCATCACAGCTGTGGATGGGTTGATCGCACAGCAAAAGACGTGATGCGCGCGCCATGAAACGCGTTGTCATCACCGGTGCCGGAACGATCAATGCCCTTGGGATGTCGGCCCCGCAAACCTATGCGGCGATGGCCGAGGGTCGTTGCGGGATCGGCCCCATTCAGGTCCGTGACGTAGAGCGCCTTTCGATCAGGATCGGCGGGCAGGTCAAAGGATACTCTGCCGAGCAGTTCTTCAACCGGCAGCAGATCGCGCTTTATGACCGCTTCACGCAATTCGCGCTGTTGGCGGCAAAAGAGGCGATCGCGCAATCGGGGCTTGGATTTGATGGTGATCTGGGCATGACAACCGGTGTCATTCTGGGCACTGCTGGCGGGGGTGTGAACACGTGGGACGAGAATTACCGCTCGGTTTATGAAGACGGCAAAAACCGGGTCCATCCCTTTGTGGTGCCCAAGTTGATGAACAATGCCAGCGCCAGCCATGTGTCGATGGAATACGGTCTGATGGGGCCGTCATACACTGTGGCAACGGCCTGCGCCTCGAGCAATCACGCGATGGGGCAGGCGTTTCACCTTGTGCGTGGCGGGGCCAGCCCCGTCATGATTACGGGCGGATCAGAGGCGATGCTCTCCTTCGGGGGGATCAAGGCGTGGGAGGGGCTGCGGGTGATGTCGCGCGATGCCTGCCGCCCGTTTTCCGGCAATCGTAACGGGATGGTGCAAGGCGAGGGGGCGGCGGTGTTTGTGTTCGAGGAATACGAGCACGCGCGTGCGCGCGGTGCGCAGGTCATGGCCGAAGTGATCGGTTTTGCAATGACATCCGACGCCAGCGATATTGTCATGCCCTCTGCAAAAGGTGCGGCGCGTGCCATCTCGGGGGCGATGCGCGATGCGCGTCTCAACCCTCAGGATGTGGGTTACATCAACGCGCACGGCACGGGAACTGCGGCCAATGACAAAACCGAATGCGCCGCTGTTTCTTCGGTTTTTGGTGCGCATGCAGATCGCCTGATGATCTCTTCGACAAAGTCGATGCACGGCCACCTGATCGGCGGGACCGGCGCGGTAGAGTTGTTGGCCTGCATCATGGCGTTGCGCGACGGGATCATTGCGCCCACGATCGGCTATCAGGAACCCGATGAGGAATGCGCGCTTGATGTGGTGCCCAATGTTGCCCGTCAGGTACAAGTGGACGTGGTGTTGTCGAACGCCTTTGCGTTTGGCGGGTTGAACGCGGTTCTTGCGCTGCGCCGTATCTGACCGGTCTGTGCACGCATGAAAAAACCGCCATCCTGTCGGTATGGCGGTTTGATCTTTTTCGTTTTATCCGGCGCGCGCTTTAGTTTTGGCTTTCAGCCACATCCAGCGCGTTCTGGCGCACGGTGTTAAATCCGGCGGTGAACCCTGCCAGAGATATTTCAAGGTCCACAGTCGTGTCGGCCGGTGCGCCGACGGGAACAATCTTTATCATGCCCTTGATGCCACGACGAAACGCCAGCACGTCGTCATTTGTAAACCCGAGTTGCGAATAGCACCCGACCCGGTTGCAAAAGGCAAAGGGGTATTTCTTTTCGACACCGCCATCCACAGACAGCGTGATCTGTTGGGTGAGCAGGGTCTCGAGGGGTGTAATCACTTGTGCTCCGGCGGCAGCTTTTTGTCCGGGCGGAAGGGCAAACAGAGTGATCTCGGCAACATTGTTGCCCTCCCCGTCCTTCAGCAACTGGTACAGATTGCACGGCTCGATCTGGCCTTCGGGAACGCGGATGCAGCGAATTTCCCAGTCGCCCGATACTTCGCGCGCATAGATGGTTCCGGGGGCCAGAGGATCGACGACCTCTTCTCCCATCGCAAGTTCGCCAACGGGCGACGTTGTGCCGGAGCTTTGTGCGAATACCGGCCCGCAAAGGGCAAGCAACGCGGTGAAGGACAATGTGCGGATCAGAGTGTGCATGAGTCAACCAAGCCTGTTTTCGTGTTCTTTGGTTCCGTGTAGCATGGCTTTTTCTGCATGTCAGGTCACAAATCAATGACTTTTCGTCGGGCCGACCTCAAAGAGAGAACAAGTGTTGGAGAGTTTCCAGTACCGCCGTGCAAGAGGGCGTGGCACCAATTTCGCAATTGAAAAAGGGCCCTACCGAGGACCCTTTTTCTATTTATTTTTATTCTCCCTGCCGGACGAGCCGACTTGTGTATTTGAGGCTAGGCCACGCGAAAACCATCGTCAACTAGGAATCTGGTGGTTGGCAACAATTTGATCTTTCGATGAAAATTTCCGCAATCGCGGTAATCTGCAAGCCTTCCAGCGCGCTGTCGTGCGGGCAACTTGGGCGGCGTTGGTGTGGGGATACCGAGCAAAAAAATGCCGCGCCCGTTGGCGCGGCAAGTCTGACAGGGAGGAAGTTGTCACAGACACCGGCACCACTACCGATCTCGGAACATCTTGATACTGGCACAAACAGGTTAACACAGTATGGTCGAAGCGGCGGGGTGCAAAATTTTGCAACTGCGGGGTTTTGTCGCCGGCGCGGGTCGGCATGAGGAGCACAAATGGACCGGATTTTTGTGGGAGGGGGCGGCGAAGGCTATGTCGAGCCCCAGACGCTGCTGATGAAATATGCCAACCGGCACGGCCTGATCGCGGGGGCGACGGGAACGGGCAAGACGGTCACGCTTCAAATTCTGGCAGAAAGCTTTTCGACGGCCGGGGTTCCGGTCTTTTTGTCGGACGTAAAAGGCGATCTGAGCGGGCTGGCCGAGGCGGGATCTCAGGCGCACAAGTTGCACAATGCGTTTGACGAGCGCGCGCGCACGATCGGGTTTCACGATTATGTCTACGACGCGTTTCCGGTGACGTTCTGGGATGTGTTCGGCAAGCAGGGCCATCCGGTGCGTACCACTGTGGCCGATATGGGCCCGCTTCTTCTGTCGCGGTTGCTGGAGCTGAGCGAGGCACAGGAAGGCGTGTTGAATGTCGCGTTCCGTGTGGCGGATGAACAGGGCCTGCCGGTGCTGGATCTTAAGGACTTGCAGGCTTTGCTGGTTTGGGTCGGGCAAAACCGCAAGGCTCTCGGGTTGCGCTACGGGAATGTGTCTCCGGCGTCGATCGGGGCGATCCAGCGGCGGCTTCTGGTGCTTGAAAATCAGGGGGCCGCAGAGTTTTTTGCCGAACCTGCGCTTGCGCTTGAGGATCTGTTTCTGAAAGACGCACAGGGAAAGGGGCGCATAAATATCCTTGCGGCAGACAAATTGATGGGCGCACCAAGGCTTTATGCGACCTTCCTTTTGTGGCTGTTGAGCGAGTTGTTCGAAACCCTGCCAGAGGTCGGTGACCCCGACAAGCCGATCCTCGTGTTCTTTTTCGACGAGGCGCATCTGTTGTTCGACGGCGCCCCCAAGGCGTTGGTGGACAAGGTCGAACAGGTTGCGCGGCTCATCCGGTCAAAAGGGGTGGGGGTGTATTTTGTGACGCAAAACCCGACCGATGTGCCAGAGGATATTCTGGGGCAGCTGGGCAACCGGGTGCAGCATGCGTTGCGCGCGTTCACAGCGCGGGACAGGCGCGCCTTGAAGGAGGCGGCGCAAACGTATCGTGATAATCCGCGGCTCGAGACAGAGCAGGCCATCCGCGAGGTCGGTGTGGGGGAGGCGGTGACATCTTTTTTGATCAAAAAGGGCGTACCGGGGGTGGTGGAGCGTACTTTGATTCGCCCGCCCGCCTCGCGATTGGGGCCGATCACGCCCGAGGTGCGCGCGCAGATGATCGCAGCCTCGCCGCTGGCGGGAAAATACGAGGCGACGCTTGATCGTGACAGTGCCTTCGAGATGCTGCAAAGACGGGCCGAGATAGCCGCGCAAGAGGCTCAAGAGCACGAAGACGACTTGCCGGTGGCCGAGCGCGCGTATTCGGCGGGGCGGCGTTATACCGGGGCACGGGTCAGCCGTTCAACCGCGCAGTCGTCGTCCGGGTCCGGGCGGTCTGACAGTATCGGGGCGACGTTTGCCAAATCATTTGCCCGCCAGCTGGGGACAAGGTCGGGGCGGGCGGTTGTACGCGGAATATTGGGCAGTCTGTTCCGGGGGCGATAGGCTCCCGCCCGCATCTGCGGTTGGGCGTGGAGATGTCTTGGCGGCTCCTGCCACAAGGGCAGAACCGGCCAAGATCGAAGATGCGCCCCCCTTTCGGGGAGCGGGCGCTTTTTGCTGGTCACACGGGTGGTTGGGTACCCACAGCTTCTATGAAGACCGGAGCACGCCGATTTCGTTCAGAACTTTTTCAAGCGCGGTTTGGTGTGGGTCGTGTAGCTGAGCCTGAGATTGAGCCTGAGCCACAACAAGATCGAACCGTTTGCGCAGGGCGTCTTTTTCGGGGCCTCTACAATCGTTCCACGGGCGGCCTTGAAGGCCCATTTCAATCACGTAGTAGGCGATGAAATGGGGGCGTGATCCGGCGGCAAGGAGGCGGCGATAGGTTTCATCGGTACCAAGATCCCGTAACGCATCAGCGGTATGAATGCCGGCGCGGGCGCATTCGCGTTGCATCGCGGGGCCAAGGTTGCGGATTGTCGAGACCGGATTGCTCATGAAGGCAATATACCCGTTATCAGGGGCGACACAATCACCGGATCAGTTGGCAATACGCGCGCTTGTACACAAAAAGATCAACGTTGCTGCGTAAAGCGGGATGACTGGTGTTGTTCACACGAATGGCGGTTTGGCGGTGATGTCGGCCGACGCAGGGTCATCGCTGATCGCACCGGCATCTACCCTCCGGCAGGGCGAATAGTCACGACCGGTTTCCGACCGGCTGTGCGGTCTGGTTAAATTGCGTTATGCAGTGTTGCCGTTTCTATCTGGAAATCCGGACGTGCGGGGGTTTTGCGGCGGACGCAATCCATGCTCAGGCCGCGGGCGATCTTGAGGGAGGCAGGCGTGGTCACGAACCCGCCCGAGACAATCATCCCGTTTGAGGAGACCGCGAAGGTGCAAGGACTGCGGCATCAGTAAACACCTGTTTCCCCTGCGGAGCTGCGCCTGATTTGGGTGGTGGTCAAAGGGTCGGTTTTTGGGGAAGTTCTGCCACAATCTACGGCCGATCCAGACGAACAATTCTTTTTTTGTAACGACGTGTTTTCAGGGCTCTGATGCGGGTACCGATAACAGATGTTGTTTGGGGGATGGTAATAAATCCGCCCGACACGCGAGTGGCGTACCGGGCGGAGGGCGGCGTCATCCGGCGGTCAAAACCGATAGGTTTCGGGCGAGCCGGATTCAGATATGTGCGACGACATTGGGGGAGGACCATGTCGTCGCTTGATCTTTCGAGCCCGATCTTGAGGCGCGAGGATCAATCCCTAGTTTTTGTAGGCAGCTTCCAGTGCCAGCGACCGTATATGTGACGGATGAATGCCCAGATCGGCAAGGTCACGCCCGCTCATATCAGACAATTCCCGGTATGTCTGACGATAGGCACGGTACTGAGCCAACCGCTTGCGCGCGGTCTCGGACGCAAGTTTGATGTGCGCAACAAAGTCGACGTGACCGGAAAAGACGTTGGAAACAAATGTCATTGTGGAGCCTTTCAATTTACATACCCGAAGCATTTTGTTGCTTCCGATATGATATAAATAGGCTGATGCTGCGGGTGCACAATCCCGCGCGTCGTCAATGCCGCTATGCAGCATTTGCATAAGCAACCCTGACCTTTTCGCGTTGTGCTGTTGAAGCAGGCATCCGAGGCCAGAACTTGGGCATGGGGTCGGTGGCTAGCGGTCCGTGGCGTTGCGCCAGTCTGCCCAGTCTTCTGGCGTGTCCAGATCGGTGACTGCGTGCAGGTCGGGCAGGGGTACGAAGTGGACATCTTTGGCGACGGCTGTCAGAACAGGTTGTGCACCTTGGTCTCCACGCAGTTGGTTGAACGCCTCAAAGAGGCTTTTTGCGAACAGGATCGGGTGGCCGGCGCGCCCGTTCGCCCCTGTTGCGCGCCACGCAAGCGCATCGGGGTTGAGCAATCGTGCGTCCATCACGGCGGCCATATCGGCGGATGTCAATTCCGGCAGATCCGCCAGAACGACCAGAACATGGGTGCTGCCTGCGGGCAGTGCGCGGATCCCTGCGCGCAGGCTAAAGCTCATGCCCATTGCCGCATCGGCAACGGACAGGCGCACCACCTGACAGTCGTGCAACAAAGAATGGCGCGGATGCGGCTCTGGGGGCAGGGCGACGATCACCTTGTCCGATACCTGCAACGCCGCACGCACCTGCCGCAACAGCAACGGCACCCCGTCGACCGGTTCAAGCAACTTGTCCCGCCCGCGCATTCGCGAAGAGGCACCGGCGGCAAGGATCAGGACCGGTATCGCCTGCGCCTGTCGCAGGTCATCGCCCCCGTCCCAAGTCGTGTCCCAAGTCCCGTCCCACGCTCCGTCCCTGCCTGTGGCCATGCGGCTAGCCCCGCATCCTTGCGCCGTCGGCATCGAACAACGGCTCTGTGAGCAGGCGCGCGGGGCGCCTGTCACCCAGAATCTCGATCTCTGCCTCAAAACCCGCAGTGGCGTAGTCAAGCGGCACAAACCCCAGTGCGATCGATTTTCCGGTATAATGTGAAAAGCCGCCAGAGGTGCAAAACCCCTGAACGGTGCCGTCGATCCAGATCGGCTCATAGGCCACAACATCGGCATCCAGCGCGTCGACCTCAAAGGCGACAATCTTGCGCGCGACCTTGCCGCCACGCTCTGCTTCTGCGGCACTGCGGCCAATGAAATCGACGTTCTTTTTAAAGCTGATAAACCGCTCCAGTCCTGTTTCGGCTGCGGTGTAGTCGGGCGAGAATTCGTGCATCCACGAGCCGAAGAATTTATCAAGCCGCAGGCTCATCATCGCACGCATGCCAAACGGGCGCAGGCCCAGATCTGCTCCTGCCTGTGACAAGGCATGCCATAAATGGCGGCTGCTCATGGCGTCGGTGTAGATTTCATAGCCCAGATCACCGGTGTAGCTGACCCGCTGGACATGACAACGCGCCATTCCGATGGTCATGTGCCGCAGGTCCATGAACCCGAAGCCCGCATCGCTCACGTCGTCAAGGGTCACCCGTGACAGCAATTCGCGGGCTTTCGGGCCGGCAATCTGGAATCCGGTCAGGGTATCGCTGATATTGGCGATCTGCACATCGCCCTCAAGGTGCTGCCGGAACCAGCGCAGATGGGCCTCTTGGGCGCCGTAGCTTGCGGTAAGTTGAAACTGTCCCTCCGACAGGCACGAGACAGTGAAATCGCCCAGCAACCGCCCCGAGGGCGCCAGCATCGGGGTCAGGCTCAACCGGCCTGCTTTCGGAATGCGTCCGGCCATGATCGTATCGAGCCACGCGCGGGCATCTGCGCCTGTGACGCTGAATTTACCAAAGTTGTGCACCTCGTTGATACCGACCCCGCCGCGCACGGCCATCACCTCTTGCCGGGTCGCTTCGAAGGCGTTGGAGCGGCGGAACGAGGGGGTCTCGTAGAGTGGTTCGCCGGGCAGGGCGAAATAGTTGGGTACCTCCAGCCCGAATTGCTGGCCAAAGACCGCCCCCATGCCTTTCCAGATGTCGTACATCGGTGTGGTCCGGAAGGGGCGCGCGGCGGGCAACT
>JBLHUT010000074.1:0-12845 GCA_047629975.1 Paracoccaceae bacterium | reverse complement strand
AGCTTGAGGCGCCGGCAGACCTCGATGCCGGAAAGTCGTGGCAGCATCCAATCCAGAACAATCAGATCCGGTGGCTCCTCCGAGACCAGCAACATCGCTTCCTCGCCGTCACAGGCCCGCGCGATGCGAAAGCCCTCGGCCTCCAGATTATAAGCAAGAACCTCGCGTTGGGCCGGTTCGTCCTCGACGATCAGAACAAGCGGTCGGGATGCCGTCACCCCGACCATCTATTTTGTCCCAAGCGTTTCGTAAGACGTGCTGTCGCGTTTGGGGCGATCTTCATCAGGCGCCTCTCCAGTCACAAGATAGATCACCTGCTCGGCGATCGAGGTGACGTGATCCCCCATTCGCTCGATATTCTTCGCGATAAAGTGCAGGTGCATGCAGGCCGTGATATTGCGCGGATCCTCCATCATATGGGTCAGGAACTCGCGGAACAGGGCGTTGTACATCTGGTCCACGTCCATGTCGCGTTGGCGCACGTCTTCGGCCAGTGCCACATCACGCTGGATATAGGCATCAAGCGCATCCTTCATCATCGAGTCCACCGCGCGCGCCATTCGCCGCACCGCACCTGTGGACCCGCCAACCGGTGATATCTGCACCAGTACCGAGGTCCGTTTTGCGATGTTTTTGGCATAATCCCCCACCCGCTCCAGATTGCCCGAAATCTTGAGCACCGTCAAAACAGTGCGCAAATCCCCCGCAATCGGTGCACGCAGCGCGATCAGACGCGCAACATCTTCGTTTATTACCTGTTCAAGGGCGTCGATCGCCTTGTCATTGGCGCGCACCGTCAAAGCCAGCTCTTCGTCGCGTTCGTCCAGTGACAGGGAGGCAGACAGGATCGCGGCCTCGACCAACCCGCCCATTTTCATGATTTTGGCCTGAATGGCCTCGAGGTCCCTGTCAAAGGCAGAGGCGATGTGAGGGTCGTTGATGTGATCGTTCATGAGCGTGTTTCCTGACCTAGCCGATACGGCCGGTGATGTAACTTTCAGTACGCGGATCGGTGGGATTGGTAAAAATCTGGCCTGTCTCGCCGAATTCCACCAAGTGACCAAGATGAAAGAAGGCTGTCTTCTGGCTCACCCGGGCGGCCTGTTGCATGGAATGGGTGACGATTACGACCGAATAACGATGCCGCAATTCATCGATCAATTCTTCGACCTGCGCGGTCGCGATCGGGTCAAGCGCCGAGCACGGCTCGTCCATCAACAGAACTTCCGGGGCTGTCGCCACGGCGCGCGCGATGCAAAGCCGCTGTTGCTGCCCCCCCGAAAGCCCGGTTCCCGGTGCGCTCAAACGGTCTTTTACCTCGTTCCACAAGGCAGCCCGACGCAGGCATTTCTCCACAATTTCATCCAGATCCGTCTTGTTGCGCGCCAGACCGTGAATGCGCGGGCCGTAGGCCACGTTGTCATAAATCGATTTGGGAAAGGGGTTCGGTTTTTGAAAAACCATGCCGACCTTTGCACGCAACTGAACGGGATCGACCTTTTTGTCATAGATATTCTCGCGGTCCAGCAGGATTTCTCCTTCGACCCGGCAGATGTCAATCGTGTCGTTCATCCGGTTCAGACACCGCAGAAACGTTGACTTGCCGCATCCCGACGGCCCGATAAAGGCCGTGACCGTCTTGTCCTGAACATCGACATCGACGTCCTTGATGGCATGGTTGTCACCGTAATAGACCTGCACACCGCGCGCCGAAATCTTTATATCCTGAGATGTCAAAACTCTCTCCATTGCTTGCAAATCGTTCATCTTGCAATCCTCAAGCTTACCAGCGCCGCTCGAAACGGCGTCGCAAAATGATGGCCACGGCATTCATGACCAGAAGAAACACCAGCAAGACGATAATCGCCCCCGAGGCCCGTTCAACAAACGCAGGGTCGGCGCGCTGTGTCCAGTTAAAGACCTGTACTGGCAAGGCGGACGCCGGATCAAAGAACCCCTCCGGCGGCGCACCCGGATAGTCGCGCACAAAGGCAACCATACCGATCAGCAACAGCGGTGCCGTCTCGCCCAACGCCTGTGCAAGGCCGATGATCGTGCCCGTCATGATCCCCGGTGCCGCCAAAGGCAGCACGTGATGAAAAACGGTCTGCATCTTGCTCGCCCCGACCCCCAACGCCGCATCGCGTATCGACGGCGGCACCGATTTCAACGACGCGCGCGTGGCAATGATAATTGTCGGCAGCGTCATCAGCGTCAGCACAAGCCCGCCCACAATCGGCGCCGATTGCGGCAGACCGGCAAAATTGATAAAAATGGCAAGCCCCAGAATACCGAACACAATCGACGGCACCGCCGCAAGGTTCGAGATATTGACCTCGATCAGATCCGTCAGCCACGTCTTGCGGGCGAATTCCTCAAGATAGATAGAGGTCGCCACCCCGATCGGAAGCGCCAGCGTCAACACGATCAGCATCATGTAAAGCGAGCCGATAATCGCCACCCCCAGCCCCGCGGCCTCGGGGCGTTGATCCGAGGCATCCGGCCCCGTGATAAAGCCCCAGTTAAACCCCGTCGACACCGCGCCAGAGGCCTTCAACGCATCGGCCAGACGCAATTGCTGCGGGCTGACGTTGCCATCGACCCCGGCACTCTCGAGGGTGACACGGCCCTTGAAATATCCGTCGATCCGGCCGTTTGCCAACAGCTTGAAAGAAACGCTTGTGCCCACGACATCAGGGTCGGCCAGCACAAAATCGCGCAACTGTGCCGCGGCCCCTTTCGAGACGATTGCGCCCGCATCCTTCGCGCTCAGCCCCTCGATCACAATGGCGTCCCGCGCCATGCGCGCCAAGACCGCGTCGCTGATCAACGGGGCGTAGCCAAAGGTCGATACCTTTTTCATCACCTCGATATCGCGGATGCCCGATTTGTCGAGTTTGGCTTCCGGCAGGGCGATTTCGATCGTCACAAAGGTCTGGCGAAAGGACGACAGCCCGTTCGAGAAAATCGAAACCAGAAGGACCACCAAAGCCGCAAGTCCGATGCACACCGCCGCAAGGCCGTACATCCGGAACCGTCTTTCCGCCGCGTTGCGTTGGGTCGTTCGGGCGTCAGGCACCAAAAGCGAGGATTTAGCCGCGCCGGAAGACCCGTCGGCGCCCTGAAGTTTCGGGGTATCGGTCATTCGTACTGCTCCCGGTATCTGCGCACGATATAAAGTGCCAGAACATTGAGCCCCAGCGTGATCACAAACAGTGACAGCCCAAGTGCAAACGCCACAAGCGTCTCGGGGCTTGAAAAATCGGTATCGCCGGTCAACTGGCTGACGATCTTGACCGTCACGGTTGTCATGGCCTCGAACGGGTTCACAAGCGCACCGAACCCTTGATGGAACTGCGCCGCCGCCGCCCCCGCCCCCAGCACCACGATCATCGTCTCGCCGATCGCCCGACTTGCCGCAAGCAGAACCGCCCCGACAATTCCCGGAAGGGCGGCCGGAATAACCACCTGCCGGATCGTCTCGGATTTGGTGGCCCCAAGACCCAGCGAGCCGTCGCGCAGCGATTGTGGCACCGCGTTGATGATGTCATCCGACAGCGACGACACAAACGGGATCAGCATAACCCCCATCACAAGACCCGCCGTCGCCACACTCGAGGCGCTCTCGCCCAGCCCCATCGGCTGCGCCAGATAATCACGGATCAAAGGCCCCACTGTGATCAGGGCGAAAAGGCCATAGACGATGGTCGGAATACCGGCCAGCAACTCCAGCAACGGCTTGGCCACAGAGCGCATCCGCGGCCCCGCATATTCGGACATGTAGATCGCCGCATAAAGCCCCAGCGGCACCGCCACGCACAGCGCAACAAGGCTGATGTAAAGGGTGCCCCACAAAAGCGGCAAAAGCCCCAACTCGGAATCGCCGCGAAAATCAGGTGCCCAGACCGTGCCGAAAAAGAACGCCCGCCAGTCATGGACCTTCAGGAAATTCGTCGCCTCAAAGATCATCGACAGCACAATTCCAAGCGTTGTCAGAATGGCCACCGACGAGGCCAGCATCAACAACCCCTTTATCGCCATCTCCACCACGTTTCGGGCCCGGAAGTCGCGGTTGGTGCGAATATAGGCATAGGCAAATCCGGCCAGCGCCAGGGAAATACTGACCACTGACAACCAGACCGAGGCCCGCCCCGACAGCACCTGAAAATATTGCGCCGCGGCAAAAACCTCGCGGTCGACATCCGCTCCAAGCGCCACGCCGACCCCTCCCAGAAGGGCACGGATGTCGGTTGTGGCCGGATCAAGCGTTGCGATCTGCTCCGGATCAATCACCCCTTGAGAAAGCGCCACGCTAAGCCCGCTGGCAATACGGCGCACATCGGACATGATCAGGCCGCGCGCACCCGCGTCTTCGGCAATCGTCGCAGGCAGACTTGCCAACACGCGCATATTTATGAGTTGAGGCGCCAGCACCAGCCACGCGATCATCACCAAAGCCGCAGGCACCGTAATCATCAACACCGCGTTCCAGCCATAATAGGCAGGCAGCGAGTGTAGTGACCGGCTGTCTCCGTCCGCCGACGCCATCGCGCGCGCCCGCGCAACGCCGTATCCCACAACCCCAAGGCCGCAAAGTATTAGCATGATCCAAAGCAAAGGCATCGGGCGGAGGCTCCTGTATCAGGCTGGAAACCGGAAATGGCCGAAAAACAAAAAACTGCCGCACAGGATCTCTCCCGTGCGGCAGGATAGAAAGGGCTTACATCCCCGAAGTCATGACCACTTCGTCGGCAACCTTCGCTTGGGTTTCGGAAAGCTCCGGATCGGACACAAGCCCGTAAGCAGCAAGAGGTCCGTCGGGGCCTGCGATTTCGTCTGCGACGAAGAATTCAGCGAATTCCTTCAGGCCGGGGATCACGCCGATATGCGCCTGCTTGATGTAAAAGAACAAAGGCCGCGACACCGGATAAATACCCGACGAGATCGTTTCGGTGGAGGGCACGACACCACCCATCGTTGCGACCTGCAACTTGTCGGTGTTGTTTTCGTAAAACGACAGACCGAAAATGCCGATCCCGTTCTTGTTGCTCTCGATGCGCGACAGGGTCTCGGTGTAATCACCGTCGATATCCACCGAACGGCCATCGGTCCGCAGCGCGATACACGCCTTGCCTGCCATGTCAGCTTTGGCTGCAACCAGAACATCGTGGCCGGCGTCTGCCTCGCAGCCAACTTCGATCACTTTGTCCTCGAACACCTCGCGCGTGCCGTGCTTTGTTCCGGGCACGTAGGCCTGGATTTCCTGCGCTGGCAAGGCGGGGTTCACCTCGTTCCACATCGTGTAGGGGTTGGCCACGACCTGCCCGTCAATCACGATCTCGGCTGCAAGAGCACGGTACCAGTCAAGCGGGGTGAATTCGAATGAATTACCGTTAATGTCCGAAGCAAACACGATGCCGTCATAGCCCACGCGCACTTCGATGATGTCGGTCACGCCGGCTTCGGCACATGCCTTGAGTTCGGTTTCCCGTATCGCGCGCGAAGAATTGGCGATGTCGATCGTTGTCTCGCCGACGCCCTCGCAAAACCGCTTCAGCCCGGCAGACGAGCCGCCCGATTCAATGACCGGTGTCGGGAAGTCGAAATTCTCGCCAAAGGCTTCAGCCACAATTGCGGAGTACGGCAGCACAGTAGACGACCCGGCAACCTGCACCTGATCGCGCGCCACGGCAGATGTCGCCATCACAGCAGTGAGTGCAACCAGGGACACAGACATTTTCTTGAAAGACATTGAAGCCTCCTTGAATTGATTTGAAGCGAAACGCGGTGTTGGGTGCGCCTCTGGGTGCCTGATAGGCCGCCGGTGTGCGCCTTTTGCGACAGTTTTGTAACAGATTTATGAAGCCTCCGGAGTTTTGATCGACAGAGACAATGAAACCCCATTTGCCGCCTGTGCCCTGCCTTTGGCCTCCGCGCGCCAAATACGCAGGCCAGACATCACACCCCTTTGATTAAAAACGAACAAATCATGACAGACGGTCCGGCACCGGAATTTGCACTGAAAATGTCGCCCCTTTCCCGACTGCGGCCGCAATCCGCAGCCTGCCGCGATGGCGCCCGATAATGTGCTTCACAATCGCAAGTCCAAGCCCCGTGCCCCCCAGTTCATGCGATCTGTGGGTATCCACACGGTAGAACCGCTCGGTGAGTCGCGGAATATGGACCGGATCAAACCCCTCCCCCCGATCCGCAACATCGACCTGCACGTAGTCCGACCTGAACCCCGCCCCGGGTGGATGCCGCGCAACCGATATCCGCACAGATCCCCCTGCGCCGCCGTATTTGATCGCGTTCTCGATCAGGTTGGTAAAAACCTGCATCAGCTGGTCCTCGTCACCGTGCAGCGCAACAGCCTCGCCCTGCTCCAGCGTCATCTCGACACCGCGCATCTGCGCAACCGGGCGCAGCGCAGTCACCGCCGCCCCCAGTACCGTCGCGAGATCGACCAGACTGGCAGGGCGCACCCGCTCGTTGCTTTCGACACGGCTCAGCGACAACAAATCCGACACCAGACGGTTCATCCGGTTTGCCTCGCGCTCCATAATATCAAGAAATCGCACTCTTGCCGCCGGATCATCACGCGCCGCCCCTTTGAGCGTCTCGATAAAACCCAAAAGCCCCGTCAGAGGCGTCTTGAGCTCGTGGCTGACATTGGCCACAAAATCGCGCCGCATCTGTCCGGCCCGCTGCAGGTCGGTGGTATCCTCGAATGACACAAGCACACCCGGACCCGTTTCAAGTTGCACAGGAGCCGCCTGAACACGGTACGTGATGTCGTATTCGCCGGTCCCCCCCCGCAAGAACGGCGCCGTGCCGGTCTGTCGTTCGACCAACGCCCGTTCGATACACCCCGACAATTCGGGTTGGCGCAAAACAGCCAGATAATGGCGCCCCTCGAGACTGCCGCCCAAAAGCAGCCGCGCCGCGCCGTTAAGCCCGTTTATCCGTGCGTTGGCGTCAATCAGCACAACCGCAAACGGCAATGCCTCGATCAGGGAATTCGAAAGTCCCGACACCGCCACCTGTGCATCCCCTTTGTTACCCGTGTTGTGTCACCGCCGGCCATAGCGTCAGGCGATCCTGGCCCCCATGTTCACGGCCTCAACCGCCTTGGGCGGCCTTTGCCGCAGCCGCCACACCGGCTGAAAACTCAGCCTTCAACGCGGCACCGTCCTCGACCCCGACAGACACACGAAAGAACCCTTCGGTGATGCCGATTGCCGCGCGCGCCTCGTGGGTGAGGCCGCGATGCGACGACGTGCACGGATGCGACAGGGTCGTACCGACATCGCCCAAGGTCGGCGCAAAGGGCAAGTCGGGCATAGCAAGCACCAGCGCATTTGCCGCTGCCCGCCCGCCGGCGACCTCGAAGCTGACCATATTGCCGTTGCGCCCCGCCAAAAGTTCATTTGCACGCGCGGCTTCAGGGTGATCTGCCCGGCCAGGATACAGGACCTTTGTGACCCCCGGAAGGGTCGCCAGATGCGCTGCAAGGGTAGCTGCGTTTTCTTCGCAGCGGTCATAGCGAAGATCGAACGTGTAAAGCCCGCGTTCGGCCAGCCAGCAATCGAACGGGCTTGCCGTCAACCCGAAGCTGGCCGAGGCAGCCTCGATTGCGGCGCGGTCTGCGGGGTCGCGTGCCACGGCATAGCCCAGCATCGCGTCCGAATGCCCCGCAAGCAGCTTTGTCACGGAATGCACGATCACATCGGCCCCGTTGGCATAGGCCTGAAACCCGCGCGGCGTTGTAAACGTGTTGTCGATCACCAGTTTGACGCCGCGCGCCTTTGCAAGACGCGCAATGCCCGCGATATCGGCGATGCGAATGGTCGGGTTGCTGACGACCTCGACAAGGATCAACTTTGTTTCGGGGCGGATCGCGGCCTCGACGTTGCGCCAGTCGCACGGATCCACAAGATCGGTCGCAATCCCGAGGCGCGGCAGGTCCTGACGCATCAGCTTGAGCGATTTTCCGTAAAGCTGGTCGCCACCGATCACGTGGTCGCCCGCCGAACACAAGCCCAGCATCACAGCCGTGATCGCCGCCATCCCCGAGCCCACGACGATACCGCCCTCGGCGTGCTCCATCGCGTCGATCCGGCGCGCCAGCATTTCGGCATTCGGGTGACCCTCGCGGCTGTAGGTGTAACCTTCCTCCCGACCCTCGTACACCGCATCAAGCATATCGGGGCTGTCGATCGAATACACGACCGACGGCTGCATCGGGGTCACAAGCGCGCGGCTGCGCCCTTGTGGAAAGGCCATGCGACGGATCAGGGTCGAAGGATCGTTACGCGTATCTGACATGGGTCAAGGTTCCTTTTTGGGAAAGACAGCGGCACAGTAAAGCGCGCCGTCAAACAATTCCGTAGGTAGAATGGGCGGTCACAAGTCCGGGACGGGATGCATCCCGGCGCGAAACCGCCGTTGGTTGAGCACATACCGATGTGCAGTCTCGCGCAGCTCCTGGCGGGCTTTGCTATCAAGTTGCCGCACAACCTTGCCCGGCATCCCCAACACCAGACTCCCGTCGGGGATAATCTTGCCCTCCGGAACAAGCGCACCAGCCCCGATCAGGCACCCCTTGCCGATCACCGACCCGTTGAGCAACGTCGCCCCCATCCCGATAAGGCTGCCTTCGCCGATAATGCAACCATGCAGCATCGCCCGGTGCCCGACGGTGACATCCGCCCCGATATGCATCGGAAATCCGGCGTCGGTGTGCAGCACGCTGTTGTCTTGAATATTACACCCCGCACCAAGCACGATCAGATCATTGTCACCGCGGATCACAGCCCCGAACCAGACCGAGGCACCGGCTCCGATCTCAACACTGCCCATGACCATCGCGCCCGGTGCGACCCAATAATCGCCGTCCTCGGGCACGCGCGGCTGAACACCGTCCAGTGCAAAGAGCGTCATATCCCGATTTCCTGAAACTCGCCTTGCAGCGTGCGCACGTGGTCTTGCAATCCGGGCTGTTGCGCCCGGCGCAGGCGCTCTGCACTCACGATTGTCTTCAATCGCTCTTCGGTGGCATCCAGATCTTCGTTCACCAGCACATAATCGTACCCGTCCCAATGGCTGATCTCGTCCCAGCTTTTTTGCATGCGCCGCCCGATGGTTTCAGGCGTGTCCTGCCCGCGGCTGACCAACCGGCGACGCAGTTCGGGGATCGAAGGCGGCAGGATAAAGATCGACAACGTGTGCTTGCCCAGTGACGAATTGCGGATCTGTTGCGCGCCCTGCCAGTCGATATCGAACAGAACGTCGCACCCGCTGTCAATTGCTGCAGCGACAGGGGCCATCGGGCTGCCGTAAAAATTGCCGAAAACATGCGCATGCTCCAGCATCGCACCCTCGGCAACCGTTGTCTTGAATGCGGCATCGGACATGAAGTGGTAATCCTGTCCGTCCACCTCGCCGACGCGCGGCGCACGGGTTGTGGCCGACACCGAGAATGTCAGGCTCGGATCCCACTTGATCAGGCGCTTGGCCAATGTCGACTTTCCCGCCCCCGAGGGCGAGGACAGGATGATCAAAAGCCCGCGTCGTGGCTGTGCCATGACATCTCTCCTTGATGGGGCCCCTGTTGCCAGAGACCTATTCGATATTTTGAACTTGCTCGCGCATCTGGTCGATCACTGCTTTCAGGTCAAGCCCGATCCGGGTCAAGTCGGAGGATTGCGATTTCGCGCACAGGGTATTTGCCTCTCGGTTGAACTCCTGACACAAAAAATCCAGCTTGCGCCCGACGGGACCTTTGGCACCCAAAAGACTGCCCGCCGCTGCCACATGCGCCTCGAGCCGGTCCAGCTCTTCGGTGATGTCCGATCTGACGGCCAACAAGGCGAGTTCCTGTGCAACACGCTGCTCGTCTATGGCATCAACACTCTCAACGATCCGTAAAAGAGCCGCACGAAAAGACGCCGAGGTCGCCGTGCGTCGCGACTCCAACACCTCTTTGGCCGCCTTGATCAAATCCGCGATCTGCACCAGTTGCGCACGTAGCACCGCGTCAAGAGCCCGTCCCTCGCTGGCGCGCATTTTCAAGAACGCCGCCAGCAACGGGCCGAACCCCTCCAGCAGGATCGCCTTCAAGGCACTGCTGTCTTCGGGGGTGCTCGACATTTCCTGCACACCGCGCATCGAAAGGATCTCGAGCGCCGAGGGCGGGCGCAATTCAAGGCCCTGCACGTCCGCGGTTTCATTGACCAGCGCCAGCGCCGCCATCACCCGACCCAATTGCGCATGATCGATATGAAGCTCTCCGGCATCCTCGTCGCGGGTGATCTTCAACGATAACCCCACCGAGCCACGGCCAAGTGCCACCCCCAGTTGCGCCCGCAAGAATTGCTCCAACCCCTCGATCCATTCGGGAACCCGCAGCCGCAGATCAAGCCCTTTGGCATTGACCGAGCGCAATTCCCAAGCCCAGCAAAATCCTGCGCCTTGGCCATTTCGGGTGGCAAACGAGGTCATCGAGTTAACCATTTAAGACTTTTTCACCCCAATTCTAAATGTATTTATGCAATATTAACGAACGGGTAAGCTTTAGTCCGTTATTGGTTAATAGTTTGTTAGCCAACGGATCACAATGCGTCGGGGGGCGCGGCCTATCAAAAGGCAAGATCGGGTGAATGTAATGAAGAATGATGGTCTGAACAGTCAAAATGTGGTGTCCTTGATGGGAATGCTCGACGAGATGCGGTTTCCAGCGATTACAGAGATGGAGCGCTATTGGGAGAGTCTGCGTGGCACGCGGGTGGTGCCGTTGCGCTCGGAAGTTGACCCCAGAAAAATCGAAAATTGTCTTGAATATGCGTTCATTCTTGAACGGATTGCCCCCGGTCTGGCCCGGTTCAGACTGGCAGGGACCCACCTGAACGAGCTGATTGGCATGGAAGTACGGGGCATGCCGTTAACCTCGATTTTCCTGCCTGATTCGCGCTCGCATCTGTCCGAAACACTTGAAGAAGTCTTTGCCGGACCAAGCACATTACAACTGACTATCGCCGCCGATCGCGGCGTCGGGCGGCCACCACTCGATGGTAAAATGCTGCTGTTGCCCCTGAAAAGCGATTTTGGCGATGTCAGCCGCGCGTTGGGCTGCATTGTGACCCAAGGACCGATCGGGCGCGCACCGCGCCGTTTCAAGGTCACCGAAACACGGGTGTCGAGCATCATCAAAACCACCGTCAGCGCGATACCTGTCGCGCCCACCATTCCGGCAGCTGCGCCCGAAGCCCCGCGTGCCGAAGGTTTCGCCGAACGCCCGGCAGAGTTCAAAGGAAGAAACCCTGACGGCACGGCAACACGCCCGCCACTTTACGTCGTGAAATCCGACGAATAACCGGCACCGTGCACGGAAACAGAAAAAAGCCCCGAACCTGAATGGTACGGGGCTTTTCCTGTTCTTGACAGCAAGGGCAGAAGACGCCCCCGCGACCTGTTACACAGCGGCGCGCGCTGCTTCGCGACGGTTCGACAGTTCCTCGGCGACAAGAAACGCAAGTTCCAACGACTGGCTCGCATTCAGACGCGGATCACACGCGGTGTGATAGCGCGCACTCAGGTCCTCGTCGGTGACATCGCGCACACCACCGGTGCATTCGGTCACGTCCTGACCGGTCATCTCGAAATGTACACCGCCCGGCACTGTGCCAAAATCACGGTGGACCGCGAAGAATTCGCGCACCTCGCCCAGAACACGCTCGAACGGGCGTGTCTTGTAGCCGGTACCGGACTTGATCGTGTTGCCGTGCATCGCATCGCAAACCCAGACAACATCCGCCCCTTCGGCGCGCACAGTCTCGATCAGACGCGGCAGATGCTCGTTCACCTTACCCGCACCAAAGCGCGCAATCAGGGTCAACCGGCCAGCTTCGTTTGCAGGGTTGAGCGCGTTCATCAGCACCTTGAGGTCTTCGGCTGTTGTCGTGGGGCCGCATTTCAGACCGATCGGGTTTTGCACGCCCTTGCAGAATTCGACATGTGCCCCGTCGGGCTGTCGGGTACGGTCGCCGATCCAGAGCATATGCCCGGACCCCGCCACAGGAAGGCCCGTGGTGCTGTCGACGCGGCACAACGCCTCTTCGTATTCCAGCAAAAGCGCCTCGTGGCTGGTGTAGAAATCAACCGATTGCAGCGTTTCGATATTATCGGCATCCACCCCTGCGGCGGCCATGAAATCAAGCGCATCCGTGATCCGGGTGGACATGTCGCGGTACTGCGCGGCGCGCTCGCCTTCGGCAAAACCGGTGGTCCAGGAATGCACGCGGTGGATATCGGCAAAACCACCCGTCGAAAAAGCCCGCAACAGATTGAGCGAGGCCGCGGCTTGGGTATAAGCCTGCAACATCCGCGCCGGGTCAGGAATGCGCGCGGCTGGCGTGAACTCCAGCTCGTTGATGATGTCGCCGCGGTAGCTGGGCAGCTCGACCCCGTCTTTGACTTCGGTCGGCGCGCTGCGCGGCTTGGCAAACTGACCGGCCATGCGTCCGACCTTGATCACCGGAACTTTTGCGCCGTAGGTCAACACGACAGCCATCTGCAGCATCACCTTTAACGTGTCGCGGATGGTATCGGCTGTGAATTCCGAAAAGCTCTCGGCGCAGTCGCCCCCCTGCAACAAGAATGCTTCGCCACGCGATGCTTTTGCCAACTCTGCCTTCAGGCGACGCGCCTCGCCGGCAAAGACCAACGGAGGATATTTTCCAAGCTGCGCTTCGACCGCGTTCAATGCGCTCTGATCAGGATAATCGGGCATCTGGACCCGAGGCTTGTTGCGCCAGTCCGATTTGCTCCAGCTCGTCGTCATCTGT
>JBLHUT010000073.1:0-12851 GCA_047629975.1 Paracoccaceae bacterium | reverse complement strand
GTTCTTGATGATCCCGAAGGCGTCGCGGTCAGGGGGAATGCCTATTATTTCGCTGACAGCGACAATAACCGGATTGTTAAATATGTCGTGCTGGTGAATTAGTCTTGAACCGGGGTGCCCGGTCGCCCCTGATCCTGCACCTGAAAACAAAACGAAAGGAGCCGGTCATGGATGAAAAGTTGTTTGAAAAGGGCCTCGCACAGCGCAAGTCGACCTTGGGTGCCGAGTATGTGACCAACAACCTTGCGGCGGCGGATGATTTTACCCGCCCGTTTCAGGAAGCCATGACCGAATGGTGCTGGGGTTTTGGTTGGGGAGACGAGGCGATTGACCCAAAGACCAGATCAATGATGAATTTGTCGATGATTGGTGCTTTGGGAAAGATGCACGAGTGGGAGTTGCACTGCCGTGGTGCGATCAACAACGGCGTCACCAAGGAAGAGATCCGTGCGATTATCCACGTGGTGGCCATTTATTGTGGTGTGCCTCAGGGGCTTGAATGTTTCCGTGCCGCCAAAAAGGTTTTCGACGAACTTGAAGCCTCTGAATAGGGGCCTCTGAGACCGTATTTGAAAACCGGAGCGCACTTTATCGAGACAGAGCGCGTCAAAGACGAAACCTGTCCGACAGAGGGTGTCGAAGCGGTCGGGTCAAGCAGGGGCAGGTTCGTGCGGCCGACACCGGACCGCAATAACACAGACGGGAGCATTTTATGAACAGATCCGAGATCAACGATATCCTTATGGCTGGTGATGCGTTCATCCGCAGTTTTGGCTTTATCTTGCCACCCTTTGCCTATTGGACCCCCGACGCGATGCGCGACCCCAAGGCGGCCGCGCTGCGCGATGCGGGGCTTGGCTGGGATGTCACGGATTACGGGCAGGGACGCTTCGATGAAATGGGGCTGTTCTTGTTCACGACACGCAACGGCTCAAGCGCCGATCTGAGCGCGGGACGGGGTATGCTTTATGCCGAAAAAATCATGATCTCGCGGCAAAACCAGCTGTCCCCGATGCACCGGCACAATCTTAAGGCAGAGGATATCATCAACCGCGGGGGCGGCGATCTGATTATCGAGCTGTTTGCGCCCGATGCCGCAGGCGGTATCGACCGTGACAGTGACGTGACGGTTCCGAGTGACGGGATGCCTGTGACGCTTCGCGCGGGCGGAAAGCTGTGCTTGAAACCGGGCCAGAGCGTGACCTTGATGCCCGGAATCTGGCATGCCTTCTGGTCCGAAGGGGGCGATTGCCTGATTGGCGAGGTCTCTACGGTGAATGACGACCGCACCGACAATGTTTTCGAGATGCCGATCGGACGGTTCTCGGATATCGTCGAAGACATCGCACCCGTGCATCTGCTGGTGTCTGATTACTAACGGCTTTCAGGTCTTTTTGCGGTCATTGACGATGTTCATCCCCGCCACGCCGCTGTTGCCCAGTGCGACAGAGGCGAACGGGCCGCCGTGGCACATGTTGCCGGGGTCCGTCCGGTCCATCGGCGGGGTGTCGGCCAAGACTTTGTCGGCGAATTGTTCGGCATTGTCCTGCGGCCGGTAGCCAAGAAAACTGGCGCGCGCGTTATCGACCGGTGCGCGGTCGTTCGCAGAAACGCCGTAAACAATGCTGAACCCCGTAACCGGTGTTGTGATTGCCGAACGCACCAGCCGGATCAGGTCGTCATACGACAGCCACGACCCCAGCGCGCGGGCATTGTTGACCTGCGCGCATGACAGAATGCGCAAACACACGCTTTCGACCTGTCGTTTGTCCCAATACAGGCTGGCAAGGTCTTCGGCAAAGCATTTGGCAAGCCCGTAAAAGGTATCGGGCCGGTGCGGGGCATCGGTGCCGATAAAGTCGGTTTTGGCATGCATCCCCACAGCGTGGATCGAACTTGCGTAGACCACACGCCGCACACCGGTCTGGTAAGCCGCTTCCCAGATGTTATAGGCTCCGACGATATTGGGCCCCAGAATTTGCTCGAACGGGGCCTCGTCGCACAGCGCGCCAAAGTGAACGACCATATCGGCCCCCTCCAGCAGCTTGTGCAGCGCGGGGTAGTCGGTCAGGTCCGCATAGACATATTGCTCACCGGGATAGAGCGTGCCGAAATCATCAACGATGTCGGTGCTGATCAAGGTGTCAGCCATTTGTGACAAAGGCTCTCTGAGGTAGGATCCAAGCCGCCCGGCGGCCCCGGTCAGAACAATCTTTTTCATCTGAAATCCTCGAAAATTATGGCTTGGGATGCCACGACATTGTTACGCAGTGACGGATGATGATGCGAGTATCTTTCGCTTATGCGCCGGAAGAGTCATGCGAACAACTGCAATCCGGTGTATTTTCAATGACCCGGTCGGTGCGCGTGCCGCGGTGCGTGCCTGCACATTTGCGCGAGACCGCGTTTCAGTCCCTTGCCGGCCCGTGCAACTTGAGGGCCAATGCTGTAGGTCCAATGTGGACACTTTAATTGCAAGAGCGAGCGCATGACACAGAACTCTTCCTATACCCCGCCTGAAGTCTGGACCTGGGACGCCGAAAATGGTGGGACCTTTGCCAAAATCAACCGCCCCGTCGCGGGGGTCACCCATGACAAGCCATTGCCTGTCGGGGAGCATCCGTTCCAGCTTTATTCGATGGGCACCCCGAACGGCGTCAAGGTGACCGTGATGCTTGAAGAGTTGCTGGCGCTGGGTATCAAGGAGGCGGAATATGACGCGTACCTGATCCGCATCGGTGACGGTGACCAGTTCGGCAGCGGGTTTGTCGACATTAACCCGAATTCCAAAATTCCGGCCTTGGTGGACCGCAGCACGCCAACCCCGACGCGGGTGTTCGAATCCGGTGCGATCCTGCTGTATCTTGCCGAAAAGTTTGATGCCTTTTTGCCAAAAGAGCTGAGCGCGCGCACAGAATGCCTCTCTTGGTTGTTCTGGCAAATGGGCAGTGCGCCGTATCTGGGTGGTGGTTTTGGCCATTTTTACGCCTATGCGCCCGAAAAGATCGAATATTGCATCGACCGGTTCGCCATGGAGACCAAGCGCCAGCTTGATGTTCTTGATCGTGAACTGGCGGTTCATCGCTTTATCGGTGGTGACGATTACACGATTGCGGATATGGCGATCTGGGCTTGGTACGGGCAATTGGCGCTGGGGCGTTTATACAATGCCGGCACGTTTCTGGACGTGGAAAGCTACACCAACGTGCAGCGCTGGGCCAAAGAGATCGACGCCCGCCCTGCGGTCAAGCGTGGACGGATGGTGAACCGGACATCCGGAGAGCCGGAAACGCAGTTGCACGAGCGTCATGATGCCAGCGATTTCGACACGAAAACCCAGGACAAGATCGCGCCCGCCGGCACGTCGTAAATTTCGTGCGCCCGCGGCCGTGTCTGGCTGCACTATCTCCCGGCTGACCCGATGCAACCCGTCCGGTCAGCCGCACCGTTTGGCAAGGGAACCTGAAGATGCAGATAAACGCTGATTTTACGGTGCGTGCCGTTGTGCACGCGGCCCGGATACCTTGGGTCGCCTCGCCGATGCCGGGGGTGGACCGCCGCATGCTTGACCGCATCGGGGCGGAGGTCGCGCGGGCGACCTCGATTGTGCGCTATGCACCGGGAAGCGCGTTTTCGGCGCATGTGCATTCGGGCGGCGAGGAGTATCTGGTCCTTGACGGTGTGTTTCAGGATGAACACGGCGACTTTCCGGTCGGCACGTATGTGCGCAATCCGCCGCAATCCTCGCATACGCCGCGCGCCACGCAGGGGGCGACGATCCTTGTCAAATTGTGGCAGTTCGACCCCGACGACCGTGTTGCCGTGACAATCGACACCCATGCCCAAGCGTCCGTTGCGCCGGCTGACAGGCCGGGTGTCGGCGTGATCCCGCTGCACCACGATGCCCGCGAAGATGTGCGCATCGAGTTGTGGGATGCGGATACGGATATCGTTGTCGAGGGGCACAAGGGGCTTGAACTTCTGGTTCTGACTGGCGGCTTTGTCGAGAATGGCGAGCCTTTCGAAACGGGCTCATGGCTGCGCTTGCCGGTCGGGCATGCTTTGCGCGCCAGATCGGGGCCGGAGGGTGCTCGGATCTGGGTCAAAAGCGATCACCTTGCCACACCGCCGACGGCACCGGGTCAGATTTCCGCACGATGAAAACCGATGTTGTGATTGTCGGGGGCGGGCTGTCGGGGTTGGCACTGGCTGAAATGCTGCATCGCGCCTGTGTGGATTTTCAAGTGCTCGAGGCGCGGGCGCAGTTCGGGGGGCGGATATCCTCGGCGCGTGTTGGTGCGGCGGATTTCGATCTTGGCCCTGCGTGGTTCTGGTCGGGGCAACCGCGCATCGCGTCATTGATTGCGCGGTTCGGGCTCAAGGTGTTCGAGCAGGCCTTTGAGGGGGCAACCGTTGTCGAGGATCGGTCCGGCCACGTGCGCCGCGCAGGGGCAGGAGCATCCATGCAGGGTGCGTTGCGCATTGACGGGGGCATGACCGGATTGGTGTCGGGGTTGTTGGCAGCCTTGCCGCCGACCTGCGTGCATTCCGGACGGCGTGTTTCGGCGATCAAACAAGAGGGTGGTGCTTTGCATATCGCCGCACAAGGCAGTGACGAGGCCATTATTGCCCGCCGCGCCGTGCTGGCAGTGCCGCCAAGAATAGCGCAGGCGCGGATTGCCTTCAGCCCGCCTTTGCCGGATCCGGCGATGGCTGCGATGGCGGGCATACCGACATGGATGGCGGGGCAGGCAAAATTTGTAGCTGTCTATGACACCCCGTTCTGGCGGCATGCCGGTCTGTCGGGCGATGCCATGAGCCAGTTCGGCCCGATGGTCGAGCTTCATGATGCGTCGGCGGCGGGCGGCAAGGGGTTTGCCCTGTTCGGATTTGTCGGTGTTCCTGCGGAGGTCCGGCAGGCCCATGCCGATGAATTGCGCCCTCTTGCCATTGCGCAACTCGAGCGGTTGTTCGGGCCGGCGGCGGCATCGCCGCAAAAGCTGCTGTTTCAGGACTGGGCACAAGAGGTTGATATTGCAACGCTTGCCGACCACCTGCCTGCCGCAGGCCACCCCGCCTATGGCCGTGCGCGCAACCTGAGCGGGCTGTGGCAGGGGCGCTTGAGGCTTGGTTCAACCGAGATGGCTTCCGAATTCGGTGGATTTCTTGAGGGGGCGCTTGAGGCCGCCGAGGATGTCTTTGGGCGGCTAATGTCGGATTGACATCGGGTGGCTATGCCTTGTTGTGGGGTGACATGTTGCTCACAATCGCGTTGGGCGAATTGCAATGCACCCCTGCGCGGTCCAAACAAAAGTTGCGGCAAACTATATTGAGGAGCGCGCAATGCTGGACGGGTTGGCCCGTAAGATCATCGACCCGACGTTGAACCGGGCAGGTGCGGCGCTTGCGCGTCGGTCGGTGACGGCAAATGCCGTAACGCTCGCCGGTCTTGTGCTGGGTCTTTTTTCGGCGCTGTTGATCGGTCTGGGGTTTGCGATGGCGGCTTTGGTGCCGTTGCTGGCCAGCCGCATTGCAGACGGGTTGGACGGGGCGGTGGCGCGCGCCACGCGTAAGACCGATTTTGGCGGATATCTCGATATTGCGGCCGATTTCCTGTTTTACGGGGCGGTTCCACTGGCTTTTGTGCTGTCTGATCCAGCGGTAAATGGTGCGGCTGGTGCGTTCTTGCTTACCAGTTTCTACTTCAACGGAACCAGTTTTCTGGGCTTTGCGATACTGGCCGAGAAAAAACAGATGAAAAGCGATGCGCGCGGCGTAAAATCGCTTTATTTCACCGGCGGGTTACTGGAAGGCACGGAAACCATCGTCTTCTTTGTTGTCCTGTGCCTTTTGCCGCAGTATTTCGCGCCGATGGCGTGGGTGTTCGGCGCCTTGTGCTTTGTCACGGCCTTTTCGCGTATTCTTCTGGCGCGTCGGGTTTTTCCCGACCCGTCATGACCTCAACTTAACGACCACAGGAACCAAAATGAAAAAACTGCTTTTTAGTGCAGCGATGATCGCGCTGTCGGGCGTTGCACAAATGACGCCTGCGTTTGCAGATCCGGTGCCCGCTGATTGGCCTGCGGTCACCGCCGAGGCCCGTGGACAGACTGTTTATTGGAACGCGTGGGGCGGGTCGACCACGACCAATGATTTTCTTGCGTGGGTCGGGGCGCGCGTGTCGCAGCAATACGGCGTGACGCTTGAGCACGTGAAGCTGACCGATACCGCCGATGCCGTCAGCCGTGTGCTGGCCGAGAAGAGTGCGGGCAAGGACGACGGTGGTGCGATTGATATGATCTGGATCAACGGTGCAAATTTCGCCGCCATGAAGCAGGCCGGTTTGCTGTTCGGCCCCTTTGCCGAGGATCTTCCGAACTGGGGTCTGGTCGATGTCGAGGGTAAGACGGTTCAAACCGATTTCACCGTCCCTGTCGAAGGGTTCGAGTCGCCTTGGGCCATGGCGCAGGTCGTTTTCATTCATGACACGGCGCGGCTCAAGGCGCCTTTGGGGTCGATGAATGCGCTACTCGAATGGGCAAAATCCAACCCAGGCCGGTTTACCTTTCCACAGCCGCCCGATTTTCTCGGGGCGACGTTTCTGAAGCAGGCCTTGATTGATCTGCTTGAGGACCCGTCGGTTCTGCAATCTGCTGCGGGTGACAATTACGCGGAAGTTACCGCACCACTTTGGGCGTTTCTCGAAGAGCTGACGCCGAATTTGTGGCGTCAGGGGCGGGCTTATCCGCAAACCGGACCGCGCCAGTTCCAGTTGATTGTCGATGGTGAGGTCGATCTTGCGATTTCGTTCAGCCCCGGCGAGGCTTCGGCGGCGATTGCGAATTTCCAACTGCCCGAAACCGCGCGGACCTTTGTTCTGGACAAGGGAACGCTTGGAAATGCGTCCTTTGTCGCGATCCCCTACAATTCGGGAGCCAAGGCCGGCGCGATGGTCGTTGCGAACTTCCTGATGTCTGGCGAGGCGCAGGCCCGCGCACAGGACCCGTCGGTTCTGGGCTACGGCACGGTGCTTGATATGGCCAAACTCACGGCCTCCGAGCGTGCGGTGTTTGACGGTCTGTCGCTGGGTGTTGCCACGTTAAGTCCTGCCGATCTTGGTCAGGCGCAGGCCGAACCCCACCCCAGCTGGATGACGCGCATCAGCGCCGACTGGGTCTCGCGTTACGGCGTGACGCCGTAACGGGGCGGCGGTTTCCGGCGTGCCGGCCTTTGGTCCTGTCGGGGTGAAACGGCGACTGCGCTTTGCGTGGTTGCCGTATTTGACCTTGGCGGCAATGTTGGGGCCGGTGCTGGCGGGGCTGGCGGGAACAATCGCGCCCGCCTTCGGGTATTTGCCCGCCGCAGGACAAAGCGACTGGGGCCTCGATGCGTTTCGCACGCTTGTCGAGTGGCCCGGATTTGGCCGCGCGGCAGGGGTCAGTGTCTCGACAGGGTTTCTGGCAACGGGGCTGTCGTTGTTGATTGTGGTGCTCATCACCGCAGGCTGGCAGGGGCGGGCGGCGTTTGTTGTGTTACAACGTCTTTTGTCACCGCTGTTGGCGGTGCCTCACGCGGCGGCGGCCTTTGGGCTGGCCTTTTTGATTGCGCCCTCGGGCTGGCTGGTGCGGCTGGTGTCGCCGTGGGCGACAGGCTGGGAGCAGCCGCCCGATGTGTTGATCGTTCAGGATGCCTTCGGCTTGGCGCTTGTGGCGGGGTTGGTCGCAAAAGAAGTACCGTTTTTGTTGTTGATGACGCTGTCGGCTTTGCCACAGGTTGACGGACACCGCAGCGCGGCAGTTGCGGGAGCGTTGGGATACGGGCGTGTCACGGGGTGGATAAAGGCGGTGTTCCCGCGGGTTTATGCGCAAATCCGGCTGCCGGTTTATGTGGTGTTGGCCTATTCGATGTCGGTTGTCGATGTGGCCGTGATTTTGGGCCCGAACACCCCGCCCACGTTGTCCGTGCAGATTGTCCGGTGGATGAATGACCCCGACATTGCCCTGCGGCTTCAAGCGGCAGCGGCGGCGTTGGTTCAGTGTGCGCTTGTGCTGGGGGCGTGCGGCGTCTGGCGACTGGGCGAGAGCCTTGGGGCGCGACTGGGTCATGTCTGGATTCTGCGGGGCGGGCGCGGAATGTGCGAGGGGACATTGCAGGCTTTCGGTTTGATTGCCGGAGTTCTCTCGGCGCTTGCGGTTGTTCTTGGGCTGGCAGGGTTGGCGGTCTGGTCGTTGGCGGGTTTCTGGAGTTACCCTGACCTGTTGCCCGACACGCTGACGTGGCGCAGTTGGATCCGGCATGCACCCGGATTGTGGGATGCGGCGCGCGAGACGCTGATTGTGGCGTTTGCCGCGACGGCTGTGGCGCTTGTCCTGACGTTGGGTTGTCTTGAGGCCGAGCACCGGTTCGGCTTGCGGCTGGGGCCGGGGGGCGTTTTTCTGCTGTATGTGCCGCTGCTGGTGCCGCAGACGGCCTTTTTGCCCGGATTGCAGACCTTGATGCTGTCGGCGGGGTTCGAGGTGGGGCGCGGGCCGGTCATTCTGGCGCATCTGGTGTTTGTGTTGCCGTATGTGTTCTTGTCGCTCGGAGATCCGTTCCGGGCGTGGGACACGCGGTTTGGCACGATTGCGTCGGCGTTGGGGGCGGGCCCTGACAGGGTGTTGTGGGCGGTGCGTCTGCCGATGTTGCTGGCGTCGGTGCTTACGGCGTTTGCGGTCGGGTTTGCGGTCTCTGTCGGGCAATATCTGCCGACGCTTCTGGTCGGCGGGGGGCGGGTTGCGACGCTGACAACAGAGGCAGTGTCCTTGGCTGCGGGCGGTGACCGGCGGGCGATTGGTGTGTTCGGCCTGATGCAAACTGTGGCTGCTTTTGTGCCGTTTTTGATTGCTGTCGTGGTGCCTCCGCTTGTGTGGCGCCACAAAGGAGGAATGCGCAATGGGTAGGTCTGCGGCAGGGTCGGGTTTGCAGTTGCACAACATCTGTATCACGCAAGGGGCGCGCCGGCTTATCGCGCTGGACACAACCGTGGCACCGGGCGAGGTACTGAGTGTGATGGGACCAAGCGGGGTGGGTAAATCAACGCTTTTGTCGTTGATCACCGGCACGTTGGCACAGGGTTTTACAGCAACGGGCCGTGTCGTTCTGGAGGGGCGCGATATCACGGACCTTGCACCGGACCAGCGCAAGGTCGGGATCCTGTTTCAGGACGACCTGCTGTTTCCGCATCTGTGTGTCGGGGCAAACCTTGCCTTTGGATTGTCGGCACGGGTGACGGGCAAGGCTGCGCGGCGTCAGCGGATCGAAGTGGGGTTGGAAGAGATCGGTCTGGCGGGCTTTTTCGACCGCGATCCGGCGACACTTTCGGGGGGACAAAAGGCGCGGGTGTCCTTGATGCGGATGTTGCTGAGCGAGCCGTCGGCGCTGTTGCTGGACGAGCCGTTTTCACGGCTTGATGCGGGGCGACGTGCACAGATACGGACTTTGGTTTTTGATACGGTCCGGTCGCGGGATTTGCCGTGCATTCTGGTTACTCATGACGCAGAGGACGCGGCGGCAGCCGGTGGGGAAGTCGTGGAGGTCACGCCGTAGAAAAAAGGCCGCCCCGACACAGGGCGGCCGGTCTTTCTTGTGGCGCAGTAGGTGCTCAATAATAGGTGAGTGTGGTCGCCTTGCCGCGGAAAATGTGGTAAGCCAGCGCGGTATAGGCCAGGATCATCGGCAACACGAAAACTGTTCCTGCAAGGATGATGATCAACGCCTCGGGCGCGCTTGCGGCTTCGTAAATCGTCAGTTTCTCGGGCACGACGTACGGATAGAACGAATACGCCAGACCAAAGAACGCCAGAATGAACAAGGTCGTACCAGCCGCAAACGGAAACCATGCAAAACTGTCATTCGCCGTGGGCAACCGTCGCAGCCCGATCCAGAGCAACACGACCAGCAGCCCCGACATCAACGGCAAGGGAGCCAGCAACATAATTTCGGGAAAGGCGAACCACTTCTCGAAAATGCGCGCGCTGACCAGCGGCGACGCGACAGAGATCGCCCCCATGCCAAGGATCAGGCCCCAAAGCCCGCCTTGTGCCCAATTGAGTGATTTGAGCTGTAACCGCCCATCTGTTTTCAGGATCAGCCATGCCGCCCCGATAAAGCTGTAACCGACGGTCAGGAACACGGCCGTCAAACACGAGAATGCCAGCGTCGCGGGGGTGTGGTCCAGCCCCATGATGTACATCCCCAGCATGAAGCCTTGTGACAGCGATGTAATCAGTGATCCGGTAAAAAACGCCCAGTTCCACGCCGGTTTGAACCGTGGCGGGGCCTTGACCCTGAACTCGAATGCGACGCCGCGCAGGATCAGACCAACCAGCATGATCGCGACCGGCAGATAAAGCGCGGTCAGGATCGCCCCGTGCGCGGCGGGAAACGCCACCAGCAACAGCCCGATGGCCAGAACCAGCCACGTCTCGTTTGCATCCCAGAACGGTCCGATCGAGGCGACCATGCGGTCTTTTTCGGCGTTGTCGGCAAAGGGAAACAACACGCCCACGCCCAGATCGAACCCGTCAAGCACAACGTAGATCAGGATTGATGCGCCCATCAGGCCGGCGAACGTCAATGGCAGCCAGACGGCGGGATCTCCGAACAATGTCATCATCTGTTTTACTCCGCAGGTGTGAGGGCGGCGACCTCTGCGGCCTCCGCACGGGGACGCAAGGGGATGGGTTCTCCGCGCGAGGCCATGCGCGCAAGGTAGGTCAGCACAGCGATATAGATCACCGTCAGTACCACGTAAACCGTCAGGTACATGATCAATGTGCCCAGAACCATCGGGGCGGGCACATCGGCCACGGCGTCTTTTGTCATCAAAAGCCCGTCCACCAGCCACGGCTGACGCCCGATTTCTGTTGTGTACCAGCCAGCCAATGTCGCGATCCACCCCGAAAAGGTCATTGCGACAAGCCCGAACAAGGCAACCTTTGGCAGAGCTTCAACCGACCAGCGTTTGCCGGTATTTTTGTCGCGGCGGGCCAGCAAGGCAAGGATGCCCCAACTGATGGCGAGCATTGCCATGCCGGTTCCGACCATAACGCGAAAGCTCCAGAACACTTTGGCCACGGGCGGGTGCAACACTGTGCCGTCCTCGGCGATAAAGTCGTTCAGGCCGGGCACGATCCCGTCGGCCCTGTGGGTCAGGATGATGGACGCCAAATTGGGCACCGCGATTTCAAAACGGTTCTCGCGGGCCGCCTCGTCGGGGAGTGCGAACAATATCAGCGGTACATTCGGCCCTGTTTCCCAGTTGCCCTCCATGGCGGCAATCTTTTGCGGTTGGTGCTCCAGCGTGTTGAGCCCGTGCATGTCACCGGCAAGGATCTGGATCGGGATCAGCAAAGCGGCCAGTGCCACACCAAAGCGCAAAGTCGCCATGACCCCTTCTGTTTTGTCGCCCATCAAGCGGCGCAGGGCAGACATTCCGGCAATGACAAACGCCGCGGTCAAGCCGGATGCCAGCAACATGTGGCTCAGGCGGTAGGGCAGGGACGGATTGAAAATAACCTCGAACCAGTTGGAGGCAAAAACCACCCCGTCACGGATTTCATACCCCGTGGGGGTGTGCATCCACGAGTTGAGCACAAGGATCCAGAACGCCGAGAGTGTCGTGCCAAAGGCCACCAGAAAGGTCGCCAGAGTGTGCAACCAGCTTGGCACCTTATGGAACCCGAACAACATGATGCCCAGAAAAACCGCCTCGAGGAAAAAGGCCGTCAGCACTTCATAGGCCAGCAACGGTCCGGCAATGTTGCCCACTGTTTCCATGAAGCCGGGCCAGTTGGTACCGAACTGGAAAGACATCGTGATGCCGCTGACGACGCCCATCGCAAAGGTCAGCGCAAAGATTTTCACCCAGAAGCGGTACGCCTCCATCCAGCGTTCACGCCCCGACCATCCGTACTGGAGCTTGAAATACATCAATATCCACCCAAGCGCGATGTTGATGGTGGGGAACAGAATGTGGAACGAGATGTTCGCCCCGAACTGGATGCGCGACAGGATAAGCGTGTCCATTTACGACCTCTTTGCGGTTTTGGTGAGCGGGAGGATGCGACTGGCACCCGCAACAAGTGTTCTCAGTTTGCGACCCATCGACATAAGCTGGATCAAACGCTCTGTTTCCATCGCGTTCAACTCGTCATAAAAATGGGTCATGGATTCGATCAGTTCGCGCAACTCGGCCATGCGGGCATGGGCGCGCTCGTCTTCGGGCAGGGGTGTTTCCATCTGCAATTCGCGCAGCTTGGTCAAGGTCGGGTCGATCTCGCGCTTTTTACGCTCTGCAACGAGGGTGCGCACGATCTCCCACAAGTCGTCCGGCGTGGTAAAATAGTCGCGCCGGTCAGAGGGTTTGTGGCGCAGACGGACAAGGTTCCAGCTTTGCAGCTCCTTCAGGCTCATGGAGACATTTGACCGTGACACGCCAAGGCCCTCGACGATTTCATCGGCGCAAAGCGGGGCATCGGCCAGAAACAAAAGGGCATAAATCTGCCCGACCGTTCTGTTGATGCCCCAGCGGGAGCCCATTTCGCCAAAGTGCAGGATAAAGTCCTGTTTCAGGTTCGAGACATGCATCTGTCAGCCTATGCCGTTGTTTCAGTAATTGCTGAAATTTCAGATAGACTTGTTTTGCGCAATGGCAAAGTGGGACATGGCTGCTGCGACAACATGTACGAAGCTGTTGATCGCGATAGCCAATTCGAGAAACTAAAAAGGCGCGCGGGTGATTTGGTAGCACACCGGATGCACGCCTTTCTGGTCTGTTTTCCAACTTTTCCGCTGGCCTGCGCCGGATATGT